>JBMYQZ010000418.1:0-5416 GCA_049601855.1 Limisphaerales bacterium
CGAGATCGTCTCCGAAAAAACCGGTTACCCAACCGAAATGTTCGACCTGAACATGGGCCTCGATTCCGATCTCGGTATCGATTCCATCAAACGCGTCGAGATCATGTCCGCCCTCCAAGGCAAACTCCCCGATGCCCCGGAGATCACCCCGGAACACCTCGGCCAACTCAACACCTTGCAGGAAGTCGTCACCTTCCTCAGCGCCGCTCCCGCAGCCGCACCAACCGCTGCAACCAATTCTGGAGCCGACGCCGGCCAAATCGGCGAAACCCTCCTTAAGATCGTCTCCGAAAAAACCGGTTACCCAACCGAGATGCTCGAACTGAGCATGGGCCTCGACTCCGATCTCGGCATCGATTCCATCAAACGCGTCGAAATCATGTCGGCTCTCCAAAACGAGATGACCGGCGTCCCCGAGATCAAGCCCGACGACCTCGGCAGCTTCCAGACTCTCCAACACGTCGTCGACTTCCTCACCACCGCCGCGCCTTCAACCGAAGCGCCCCAGTCGACCACGTCCACCGAGTCCACACCTGTCCCCACCGACCAGGAAATCGACCGGGTAATCGTCAAGCCTGCCAAGCTCAGGACCAACCGCGAACAAATCACCTTGGAACAAGGATCCAACATCTGGCTCGCCGACGACAACACCGACCTCGCCAAGGAAACCGAGCAACGCCTCAACAACCTCGGCTACCAAGTCACCCGCGCCACCCTGGCCGAACTGACCAACGCTGATCTCCCCGATCGCCTGGGCGCACTGATCATCCTTTCCCCCACCGGCGACTCTGAAGACGCCACACTCGACAGCTTCAACCTGATCCAAAAAGCCGGCCCCGCCCTGCGCCGCACCAACAGCTCCATCCTTACCACCGTAAGCCGTCTCGACGGAGCCTTCGGTCTCAAGTCGATCAACGGCAACGCCAACCCCATCGCCGGCGCGTTGGCGGGCATGACCAAGACCGCCAAACACGAATGGCCCGAGGTCAACTGCAAGGCCATCGACGTCGACGCCGAATGGACCGACAACACCAAGGCCGCCGAAGCCATCGTCACCGAACTTTTCCAACAAGGCCCCGCCGAAGTCGGCATCGGGCCGGACGCCCAAGTCGAACTCGAACTCCACGCCACGCCCATCAACGGCGACGCCACCAACACCCCGCTTGCAAAGGGCGACGTGGTAGTCGTCAGCGGCGGAGCAAGAGGCGTCACCGCTACCACGGTTCAAGCCTTGGCCAATGCCTTCCAGCCAACCCTCGTCATCCTCGGCCGCAGCGCCGCCCCCGAAGCCGAACCGACCTGGCTCAAAGACCTCACCGAGACCAGCGCCATCAAACGCGCCATCCACGCCAACTTGGGCGACGGCACCTCCCTCAAGGACGTCGAAGCCAGTTACCGCAAGTGGATGAGCAACCGCGAAGTCACCGCGAACCTCTCCGCCATGGAAGCCGCCGGTGCCAAGGTCATCTACAAATCCGTCGACATCCGCGACACCGCCGCCATCGGCAAGCTCCTCGCCGAAGTCCGCCTCGATCACGGTCCCATCCGCGGCATCGTCCACGGAGCCGGCGTCCTCGCCGACCGCAAGATCGAGGACAAGACGGCGGAACAATTCGAACTCGTCTACTCCACCAAGGTCGACGGCCTCCGCGCCCTCCTCGCCGGCACCGCCGATGACGAACTCAAGATCGTCGCCTTGTTCTCCAGTTTCACCGGCCGCTACGGCCGCACCGGCCAGGTCGCCTACGCCGCCGCCAACGAAGTCCTCAACAAGCTCGCCCAAGCCGAGTCCCAACGCCGCCCCGACTGCCGCATCGTCTCCGTCAACTGGGGCCCGTGGAACGGCGGCATGGTCACCGAAGGCTTGAAGGCCGTCTTCGACGCCGAAGGCGTCGGCCTCATCGAACCCCAAGCCGGAGCCGACTACCTCGTCCAAGAACTCAGCACCGACCCGAATGGCCCGGTGGAGGTCGTCGTCGTCGCCCCCTCCCCAGGCCTCACCGACATCAAGCGAGGCGAACAGTCCGGAAGTCTCCCCCTCTCCCCCTCTCCCCCTCCCTCTGTCTCCGCCCAAGGCGAAGCCGCCTTCACCACCGAAGTCAGCGTAGAAAAATTCCCCTTCTTAAAATCCCACGTCATCAACGGCAAAGCCGTCGTGCCCGCCGCCTTGATGATCGAGTGGATGGCACACGCCGCCTTGCACGGTCACCCCGGAATGGTCTTCAACGGCCTCGACAAGTTCTCCGTCCTAAAAGGCATCATCCTCACCGAGGACGAAACCGTCTCCATCTCCGCCAACGTCGCAGCGATGAAGAACGGCGCTGTCCCCGTCCAGATCGTCAGCACAAAGAACGGCAAGCCCCGCGTCCACGCCCGCGCCGACGTCCAACTCGGCAACCAGATCCTCCACGCCGACCAGGCCAAGATCACCAACACCTTCGCCAAGGACGGACGCAACCGCACCCAAGTCTACCAGACCGAATACCTTTTCCACGGCACCGAACTCGAAGGCATCGAGCAGGTCGCCGAATCAGACAAGAACGGCCTCGCCGCCACCATCGCTGCCGCACCCAAGCCAGCCGCATGGATCGCCGAACCCCTCCGCCAATCCTGGATCACCGAGCCCCTCATGCTCGATTGCTGCTTCCAGCTGATGATCCTCTGGAGCCAGAAACATCAAGGCGCACATTCGCTCCCCACCGGCGTCGGCAAGTTCCGCCAATTCGTCCGACGCTTCCCGAAGGACGCCATGTCCATTCGCATCCGCGTGAAAAACGTCGAGCAACAACTCGTCCACGCCGACATCGAATGCCTCGACGCCAAAGGCAAACTCCTCGCCCGCATCGAAGGCTACGAATGCGTCCTCGACCCCTCGCTAAAGTCCGCCTTCGCGAAGAACCAACTCGCCCAACCACAACACTCGTAGCAGCCGACGTAAGGAGGCTCACTCCAAAGGAGCGAAGCTCCATCCGCGTTCATCCGTGAAATCCGTGGTTAACTGAAAATGCCCAAGCCCCAACCCAAAGAACCCGTAGCCATCGTCGGCGTGGGTGGCGTTTTCCCCGGAGCGCCCGACCTCAGCCAATACTGGAACATCATCGAGTCGGGCACCGACACCTCGTCGACAGTACCGCAAGGCCGTTGGGCCCTCGCCCCCGAAGACGTCGTCGACAAGTCCGGCATCCAACCCGACAAGGTCTACACCGACCGCGGCTGCTTCATCCGCGATTACGAACTCAACCTCGACGGACTCGAGATCTCCAAGGAATTTGTCGACTCCCTCGACGAGGTCAATCACCTGCTCCTTTACGCCGGCCGCAACGCCTGGCTCGACACAAAGTCCCACGACTCCATCGACCGCAAACGCACCGGCATCATCATCGGCAACATCGCCTTGCCGACCAACGGCGCATCCGCCCTCTGCGAAGAACTCTTCACCGCCGAATTCGAAGAACAGATCTTCGGCAGTCCAAGACGCGGTGGCCGCAAAACCACCGCCCCCATCAACCGCTACGTCACGGGACTCCCCGCCGGTATCCTCGCCCGTGCGCTGGGACTCGGCCTCGGCACCTACACCCTCGACGCCGCCTGCGCCTCCTCGCTTTACGCCGTTAAACTCGCCGTCGACGAACTCACCAACGGCCGCGCCGACGTCATGCTCAGCGGCGGTCTCTCCCGCCCCGACTGCCTCTACACGCAGATGGGTTTCTCCCAACTGCACGCCCTTTCCAAGAGTGGCAAGTGTTCCCCCTTTGATAAAAACGGTGACGGCCTCCTCGTCGGCGAAGGCTCCGGCATCGTCGTCTTAAAACGCCTCAGCGACGCCCTCCGCGACGGCGACCAGATTTACGCCACCATCAAGGGCATCGGACTCAGCAACGACCTCGACGGCAACCTCCTCGCCCCCGCCACCGAAGGCCAGGTCCGCGCCATGCGCCAGGCCTACGCCAGCGCCGGTTGGAACCCGAGCGACGTCGACCTCGTCGAATGCCACGCCACCGGCACCCCCGTCGGTGACGCCGTGGAATTCAACAGCCTCCGCGAACTCTGGAGCGAAAGCGAATGGCAGCCCGGCCAATGCGCCCTCGGAGCCGCCAAGTCCAACGTCGGCCACCTCCTTACCGGAGCCGGAGCCGCCGGACTCATCCGCACCCTCCTCGCGATGAAGCACGAAACGCTTCCCCCCGTCGCGAATTTCAACAAGGCCGGCGTCGACCTCGAAGGCAGCCCCTTCACTGTCCTGCAAAAGGCCAAGGAATGGAAACGCCGCAAAGCCAACGAACCCCGTCGCGCCGCCGTCAGCGCCTTCGGTTTCGGCGGCATCAACGCCCACGTCCTCGTCGAGGAATGGACCGGCGCAAAGAAGCTCAAGTCGAAGAAACCCAAGACCGCCAAGCCCACCAAGGTTGCGATCGTCGCCATGGACGCCGCCGTCGGTCATTGGAACGACCTCGACAGTTTCCGCCAACGAGTCTTCGGCCAGATCGAAGACAAGCCCGCCATCAACACCAACTGGTGGCTCGTCCAACAATCCAAGTGGTACGAAAACTCCGAACTCGGTAAGAACGAATTCAAAGGCTACTACCTCAACGACCTTGAGATCCCCATCAACCGCTTCCGCATCCCGCCGAAGGAAATGGAAGAGACCCTTCCGCAACAGGCCCTCATGCTGAAGGTCGCCGCCGGAGCCTTCGAAGATCTCCAGACCGACCGCGCCGAAGCCCATCGCACCGGCGTCTTCGTCGGCGTCGGACTCGATCTCTGCACCACTCACTTTCACTTCCGCTGGACGCTCCTCAACAAGGCGCGCCAATGGAACCAGGAACTCGACCTCAACCTCAGCGAGGACGAACTCAACGACTGGATCGACGGCCTCCGCGAATCCGCCGGCCCCGCCCTCAACGCCAACCGCACCATGGGCGCTCTCGGCGGCATCGTCGCCAGCCGCCTCGCCCGCGAATTCCGCATCGGCGGCCCCAGCCACACCATCCAGTCCGAAGAAGCCTCCGGCATCCGCGCCCTCGAAGCCGGCACTCGCGCTCTCCAGAACAGCGACCTCGACCAAGTCCTCGTCGGAGCCGTGGACCTAAGCGGCGAAATCCGCTCCGTCCTCGGCACCCACGGCGATCGCCCTTACGCCAAGGACGGCGACAGCATCCCTTTCAGCAAGACCGCCAACGGCACCATCCCCGGCGAAGGAGCCGTTGCCCTCGTATTGAAACGCGCCGAAGACGCCATCAAAGACGGCGACCGCATCTACGCCCTCATCGACGGCATCGGCAGCGCCATCGGCGGCGAAAGCGAATCCGTCACCCCACGCGAACAACCCTATCTCGACGCGTTGTCTCGCGCCTACCAAGACGCCAAGGTGAATCCCGACGAAGTCGGGTATGTCGAAACGCACGGCTCCGGCAAT
>JBMYQZ010000419.1:0-5407 GCA_049601855.1 Limisphaerales bacterium
CGGCAGATGTGTGCCGAGTTTGGCGCGCGGCGCGACCTGGTTTGCGACGCGCTGTCCGGCGTGCCCGGCATCAGCATTGCGGTGCGGCCGCAGGGCGCGATGACATCGGTACCTGGTTTGATCTCCTGGATCTGGATGACTACGTGAGCTTCGGTGGCAAAGCCTGAACGAGATCATGAGTTGGTACTACGCGGATCGAGATGATCGGAAGGGACCGGTTGAGGAGGCTGAGTTTGAGCAACTGGTCACGCAGGGGGTGATCGGTGCCGACACTCTGGTGTGGTAGGACGGGATGTCGGAATGGAAGGCATACGGCAAGGTCACCGCCAAAGTCGCGGCGCCGGAAGGACGTGGCGTTTGCGATGAATGCGGAAAATTCTTCGAAAGCAACGATCTCATCAGCTTGAACGGGCGGCACATCTGCGGGGGCTGCAAACCGACAGTGGTGCAGCAGATGCAGGAAGGTTCCGATTCGAGCGACGACGCCATCCGTAATGCGCATCTCAAGCACGAGGCCTCGATCCAGTCGGTCGGAACGCTCTACCTGCTGGGTGGTTGCTTCATCGGGCTTGGTGGACTGGCACTGTTGTTCAGTGGCATGGAAGGAGTACTTGCGGGGCTGATCGTGATCGCGTTGGCGGGGTTCAATATCTGGACGGCCATTTGCCTACGGAAATTGAAACCCGGGGCGAAGGTGGGGACCGGGATCATCTCCGGGATAGGGTTGCTTGGAGTTCCGTTCGGCACCCTGATCAGCGCCTACATCCTCTATCTGGTATTTTCCAAGAAAGGGACCTACATCTTCTCCGACGAATACGCGGGAGTGAGGGAACGGACACCGCACATCAAACACCGAACTTCCATCATTGTGATCGTTTTTGTGGTTCTTCTCCTGGCGATGATGGCCATGGGAGTGGTTGGCCTGGTGTTTTCGCCGGGACCGCGATAAGGCCTCAGTTTCCGCCGAGTTCCCGCCACAGATAGCGGGCACTTTGGTGATTGGGCTCGCGCTTGAGGGCCAGACGACAGGCCTCACGTGCATCCTCCACGCGCTTGAGACGGGCGAGAATGGTGGCTCGGGCGTAAGGGGCTCGAGCACTGATTCGATCGTGACGCTGAGCTTCCAAGAGCGTCGCAATGGCTTCGTCCGGTTGATTCAGCTGATTCAACGCGAGCCCGAGATTGTACCAGGCGTTGGCGTGGGTCGGATCAAGCTTCACCGTCGCGCGCAGTTCCCGAGCAGCGCCATTGACGTCATTCAACTCGGACAAACCCAAGGCCAGCTTGTAGCGGAATTCGGCTTGCGAAGGATCCTTGGCGCAAGCGATTCGCAATTGTTCCACGGCTTCGTCGCGTTGTTGCATCGCACTGAGGGCAATGGCGAGTTCATGGTGCGGCGCGGCCGTGTTGGTGTCCCAGAGACCCGCTTGGCGGAAGGATTCGGCGGCGAGGTCGTAGCGGCCCCGGTCGTAGTGGAACACGCCCTGTTGCATCCGCCCGGCAGGTTGATCGCCGGTCTGGCTAAAGTAGCGCAGCAGTTCGCGTCCGGGAGTTGAATTGGTGCTGATGGTCGAACGCAAGACCCAGGCGGCATCGATGCGGACCTTGCGTACGGGATCGTCGAGCAGCTTGCGAATGGCGGCGCGCTCGCGAGTGTCGTTGCCCTGAGGATCGGTCCGGCTGGCGATGGGCTCGAGCGACAGCACGGCCGTGCCACGCACCAGTGGATGTTTGTCCGTGATGCGCATGAGCAGGTGTTCGCGCACGGATTCTTCGTGGAGGAAGTTTTGCATCAAACCCACCGCGACGCCCCGCCAGAGGTGGTTGGTCTCGGTGTTGGACATGTTGATCAGATTCAGGTGCGAACCGGGCGCATTGGTCTTGGCCATGGCTACCCATTGGGCGCGTTGGCGGTAGGGACGATCCATCTTGTCGCCATACCACTTCTCGACGTTCTGCAGTGCCCAGTCGGTGTCTTTGTCGTCGTGACAACGATTGCAGGCGTTCGGGACGCCGAACTGTTTGGTCAGCAGGGGATCCGGAATGGTGAAGCCGTGATCGCGTCGCGGATGCCGTTGCATATAGGTCGTGAGCGGCATGTGGCAATCCACGCAACGCCCGCCCGGTTCGGTCTCGGATTTGTGAAAGCTGTGCTCGAGCGGATCGATCTTCGGTGCGGTCTGCATGGCTTCGTTGGCTCCATTGTGGCAGCTCATGCACATGAGGTTGCCCTGCAGGCGCTGCTTGCCGGAATGGGGATTGTGGCAATCCATACAACGCACACCGCCCGCGTGCATGCGGCTGCTGGAGAAGGAGGTGAATTCGTAGTCTTCCTCCAGGACCTGGCCGTCGGGATAGAAGATGTCGGTGTGATCCGGGATGACCAACGAGTAGTGGTCGTAGAAGTCTTCCCCGGGAATGTAGTCGCCCGTCAGCTCCGTGCGGCGTGCGTGACAGGGTGCGCAGCCATGGGTGTATTGATCGCGGTTGAACTGCTTGAAGTGAGGGTCAGTGAGGTTCTTGGCCGGGTTGTCCTTGTGTTCATTCTGATAATCGACGTGCGCCTTCATCGCGCCATGGCAGGATTCACACCCGACCCCGATCTCGGCCATCTTGGTTTCATAGACATCTTTGATCGGGTCGTAATTCTTCAGCACCCGGGTGTTGTGGCAACTGGCGCACATGGCGTTCCAATTCATGCCGCGGCCGGTCCAGTGGCCCCATTCTCCCGGGCGACGATCGTCTTCGCCAAAGACGTTGAACCACTCTTTCTTGTGCGGATCCCAAGCCAGGTCGACGGCCTGTAAACGTCCGCCTTTGTCCTCCACGAGATACTGTAGCAACGGCTTGACCCCGATGGCGCGCTTGATCGCGTGCGGTTCCACTTTGTCGCGTTTGCCGAGGGTGACGATTTGATACTGTTCGCTGTCGACCTTGGCCTCGGAGGTCTGGGTCGCGTGCTTGATCGTGCGGTGAGGATGAAAGGCGAGTTCGTCCATTCCTTTGGAAACGGCACGTTCAGCCAGCTGATGGTGCGAGCCCATCCATTCCTTGAACTGGTCTTCGTGACATTCGCGGCAGCTTTCCGAGCCGGCGTAGTCCGCGTGAATCTGTTCAGCCGTCAGTTCGGGCGGGGCGACGATCTGGGAAGCACCAGATCCATCTTCGCCTTGTGCGGTACCGTCAGGTCCCGGTTTCGGCGGAGCATCCGAATGGCGATTGATCAGAAACCCGACCGTGATCGCGACGACGAAGAGCGCGAGGTAAACGGGCACCGGTGAACGGTGGGTGCTCGGCGCAGCGACCGGTTTTTCGCGTTTTGTTTTCTTGGACCGTTGCCCGGGTTTGACTTTCTTTTTCGCCATGCAGGAACCCGGGATTATTGGCGCAGTCGGGTGGCTGCGCAATTTCCTTGTGCGTTAAATTACGGTTTTTTGGTGTTTCTGAGGTGCCGGTGATGATCCGGAACTTGTTTTCGCCCTGGTTGTACCTAAGTTTTTGGTAAGCGATGTCGGGCCAAGTGAATGACAGAACACGCGGATTGGTTTTCGTGGTCGATGACCAGGAAATCTTCGCGGAGGTCGTGGCCGCCATCCTCCGCTCGGAGGATTTTGACACGCGCACGTTCGAAAGCGGGGAAGACGCAGTGGAAGAGGTGGAGCGTGGTGCCAAGCCGGACATACTTCTGACCGACTACGTGATGCCGGGGATGAGCGGCATGGAATTGATCATGAAATGCCGCACGTTGCTCGACGGCCTCAAGACCGTGCTGTTTAGCGGCCAGGTGAACGACGAGATTCTGTCGAAGTATGGTGTCCAACCGGACCGTTTCATCGGCAAGCCGTTTCAACCCACCGTTCTGCTCGATCTGATCGCTGAGTTGCGGGTGTAGCGGTCGGAAGTAATTACAGCGATTCGAGGATGCTTTCGGCCGCCGCCTTGGGGTCGTCTGCCTGTGAAATCGGGCGACCGATGACCAGCCAGTCCGCCCCGGCAGCGATCGCATCTTTGGGCGTCATGATGCGCTTCTGATCGCCTGCCGCCGAACCGGCCGGGCGAATGCCGGGAGTCACCAATTGCACGTGTGACGGCAGTAAACCACGTAGCCGTTCGATCTCGAGCGGCGAACAGACCAGGCCCCGTAGGCCGGAATCCGCCGCCAACTTGGCCAGCCGTTCGACCTGTTCCTGCGGGCTGACGGTCACACCGATTTCCTGCAGGTCTTCACCATCCATACTCGTCAGCACCGTCACGCCAAGCACGAGCGGTGGTTCTTGACCCAATTCCTGTGCGGTCTCCTGCGCCGCCTTTTCCGCGGCCGCCATCATGGTGCCAGCCCCGCTGGTGTGGATCGTGAGCATCTGCACGTCCAGGCGGGTGGAAGCGGCGACGGCCTTGGCGACCGTGTTGGGGATGTCATGAAACTTCAGATCGAGAAAGACCGCGGCGCCGGTTCCACGGATCTCGCGCACGATGTCGGGTCCGGCGGTGACGAAGAGTTCCTTGCCGATTTTCACGGCACCGACCGAGCCGGAGACTGTTTCCACGAGGCGCAGGGCGGTGTCGCGATCCGAGACGTCAAGGGGAAGAATGATGGGGTTTTTCGGCACAGACGGAGTTTTAGCGAAGTGGGCAGGGAAGCGGCCAGTCCGGAGTATTCACAGGGCTCTCGTTCTCCAGTTTTAGCAAAACAGGGCAAATCAGCGGAATAATCCGGTTTTACCATTGACCCTGTAAGCGGCGGATGGCTAGCTTTCCGCCCCAATTTTACCGGATATATGATCGGAACGATACGCAAACACTCTCAATTTCTTTGGGTCTTCATCATCGCGGGCACGATTATCGCGTTCGTGGTTTTCTTCATGCCGGGCGAGAATCCGATGGACTATTTTTCCGACACCTCAAACTACGGCACTCGCTATGGAGTGTCCTTGGAGCGGGAGGATCGATTGGCCGCCGAGCGGGATGCCTTTCTGACCGTCCTGATCGAGTATGAGCAATTTCCGGACAACGTCCCGGCAGATCGGATGGGAATCCTGATCCGCAATCGCCTCGCGATGAACAGCTTGGTAAAGAAGGAGGGAATCCAGGTTTCCGATGAAACCATGCGTGCTTGGACGCGGTTGCTCTTCAGCGACCGGAGGACGGGGCAACCCTCGCCCCAAAAGTACGACAACATCGTGAACATGGTGAAGTCGCGCTACACGGAGCTGGATATAGAGGAATACGTTCGCAACACCGCGGCGGCTTATCATCTGCGCCAGTTGTACACGCTTTCCGGCAAGCTGGTTTCCACGCGGGCGGCCGACCTGTTCATCCGCTACGAAAATGCTGAGGCCGAAGCGGAGTTCGTCTTTGTCTCCGAGACCAACTACCTGGGCCAGGTCAAGCCCTCGACCAACGACAT
>JBMYQZ010000420.1:0-5394 GCA_049601855.1 Limisphaerales bacterium
GTCAGCGAGGTGGACAAGTTCGTTCGCGAGTGGGCCTTCAACACCGGCATCTATCATGCCGCGTATAGTCGCGATCAACTGATCAACGGCCGAGCTCCAGGACAGGTCGGTCGTGCCGTCTTCAACGGCTTCCACGGCGAACGCGGGGCCGACATGATTCTCATCGCCAAGCCCTTCGTAATTCCAACGTATGGCAACGGCGGCACCACGCATGGCAGCCCCTACAACTACGACACGCACGTGCCCATCCTGTTCTTTGGCCAAGGCGTGAAACCGGGACGCTACGATGACGAGTTTTACATTACCGACATCGCGCCCACCTTGGCAGCGATCCTCAAGGTGGAACTTCCGTCCGGAAGCATCGGCCGTCCCTTCACCAAGATGATTCGGTAGCAAAGGAAATGGTACTCCGGGCAGGACTTGCACCCGCATGAAGCTGTTTAGAAGACAGCTGCCAGATCTGTTCGGCCACCGGAGCGATTCCAGTAATCAAAAGTCAGTCATCAGTGGTCAGTAGCCGGCGCAGATCCGATCGCCCTACTGAATACTGATCACAGCTTACTGATTACTTAATCAACACCACCGGGGCGGGAGTTGCACCCGCATCGCCGCAGTCAGAGTGCGGAGCCTTGCTGTTGGGCCACCCGGCAGTGATCAAAAAAAATGCTCCCGGCCGGATTTGCACCAGCACTGAACGGGGTTTAAAACCGTTGCCTCTCCTGTTGGGCTACGGGAGCGAAATGAAATGGCTGCCTCGGCCCGACTCGCACGAGCACCGTAACGCTTCAAAGGCGTGGAGTGCCCGGCTTGATGAAGACCGTCTCAAAGCCCTGGCTGGTGATCCAGTCTTTGACCGCCTGGTTGGCGAACTCTGGGCCGTTGTCACTGCGGATGTAGTCCGGTTGGCCATGTTCGGCCACCAATCGATCCAACACGAGGATCACGTCCGTGCCGGTCATTCGCCGTTCGACATCCAAGGCCAGATTCGTGCGCGTGTGTTCATCAATCACCGGTAACCACCTCAATGGTCGTGGCCCGACCCCAAGTTTCAGCCCAAAGCGGATGAGACAGTTTCCGATGGATTCAGTTTGTCTTTATTCTGCTCTTGGCGAACTATCTTAACAAGTGATAACAAACCGATCGCTGAACGCATGAACGAGTTCATTAGTTACGGCTTTCTTGTGGTCGTCCTATCACTGGTCTGCTTCCCCGTAACACCGCTAGCGCTGACTTCGATTCCCCTATTGGGACCGGTGAAAGGCCCTTTCGTCGTGGCGGTTGCGGTCACGATAGCAACGCTCATTGCGTTTGCTCTCGGCAGACTTGGACCCGGCACACTCGCTCTGCTGCTGAGATGGTTTCGCTTTTCCGAGCAGAATGCGGCAACGGTTGAGGAGGCGTTCACATCCGAGAGCGTCTGGCCTTTTGTGGTTCTTCGCAATCTGCCGCATCCCCTGATGGTTGTCAGCTACGCCGCGGGTTCGGTGGCGGGAGCCAGCTTCTTCAGGTTCAGCTTGATCACGCTACTGACGCTTCTGCTGCGGGGAGCGCTGATGGCTGCGTTTGGAGAGGCTATCGTCAGCGAGGAGTTGACCTGGCAGAGAATACTCCTGCTGGCACTCTCGATCGTTCTGCTGGTTTTTGTCTTCCGGCACCTTCGCAAGTCTGCCATCAACAAACTGAGCCCCGAATCCACTGCGCTAACCGCGCCAATCCACCTCATCGCCGAAGACCAGACCAAATTCGATAAAGACACCTCGCATAGCAACGATAGTCCTCTGTTGGAAAAGTAGACTTGCCGTTCTCACGCCGGGGTCTTCCTCTGTGATTCCATTTTTTCGGTCTCCAAGATGGTCTTCCGCGGCACTCGATTGAGGTTCCATGTCAGCCCGACGCAGCTAAGCAGCCAGATGCACCATTTGGTGGGATCGAAATGCCACGGCTTGACACCATTGCGATAGTCGGCTTGGAACTGGTGGTGAAAGTTGTGGTATCCCTCCCCAAAGGTAAAGAAGGCGACCAAGAAGTTATCCCGCGCACTGCATCGACTCGTATAGGGTTGCCGCCCGTAACTATGGCAGATGGAGTTAATGCAGAACGTCACCTGCTGCACCAGCGCCACCCTGGTAATCCCAGCCACGAGAAACCCTCCCAAGGCTCCGTGACCTCCGTTCCAAGCCCAGCCGATCAAGCCAGGCAGTGCATACGCGCTGGCCGGTCCAATCAGGCCGAAACAACGGTCTTGCCAAGCCACCAGCCGGTCCTGCCTGAGATCGTTCACGTTGTCTTCCACTGGCTGCTGTTGGCGAAGTACAGCCCATCCCACGTGGGCGTGCCAGAATCCCCGGCTGCGATTGTAAGGATCCAGAGACTCATCGGTGAAGCGGTGATGACGACGATGTTCACTGCACCATTGGATCACCGAACCTTCCAATGCTCCGGCGCCAAAGATCAAGGTGGCCAATCGCACCGTCCAATGCGCTTCAAAGGCATGGTGGGAAAACAAGCGGTGATAGCCCAGTGTGATACTGAGGCCAGATAGCATGAAGAGGGCGAAGAACAGCACCAGATCAGAGAACAAGAGTCCGAAGTGCCATACATAGAGCGGCGTGCCGATCAACGCGATCAGAGTGGTTGCACTCAGATAGGCGATTCGCTCCCAGTATAAGTCCTTGGATGTCATGATTCCTTCACCGGTTGGTCGCCCGATTCCTGCTTCCTCGATGAATCTTCGGCCTTGTTCGCGATGGACAGTTTCATTAGAGCCGGCAGGAGAAGCACATCCGCCGCCAACGCCGCCATGATAGCGAAAGTCGTCAAGGTTCCAAAATAGACCAGGTTCTTCATGGATGAACAGAGGTAGATCAGGAAACCGGACGACAAGATGATACTCGTGCATAGGACGGCCCGTCCGGTCGTTTTCAAGGTATGGTGCAGCGCGCGGGCAACGTCACCGTCTTGGTCGAACCGGGCCTTGAAGTTGTCCATGATGTGGATGGTATCATCCACCACGAGACCAATCGTGATACTGCCGATCAGCAGCGTGAAAGCATCCAGGGGGATTCCCACCCAGCCCATCATTCCCAAGGTTACAACAATCGGTGCCAGATTGGGAGCCATGCTCATCAGGCCGATCCTGACGTTGCCGAGCAACAGGATCATCAGTATGGATATCACCACCATGGCGATGACGTAACTGTTGGCCATACTGTAGATCATCGCGCTGATGGTCTTGAACAAGAGCGCCACGATGCCGGTGGCGGCCACCTCCACCCCACTGCCTAGGGCCTCCTGAAATCGCTTCTCCATTGCGATCACGAAGCGGCTGTATTCCACCGCATCCAGGGCCGGAAGTTTCATAGTGAAACGCGCGTTCCGGTACTGGCGATCAACGACGTCTTCGAGATCATCCGACCCACTGCTTTCAAAGAGAAACAACTCTTGAGCCACCAATTCTCGCGAGTCGGGGATCCGATAGTGTTCCGGGCGATTCTCATTGAGTGCCTGATTGATTTCTTTGACGAAGGCGGCAACGGAGGCGGTCTTCCCCACAAACACCTCCCCGCCCTCAAAGGCCTCCGCTTCGCCAGCCAGGAGATCCAGCTTCTTGAGCAGATCAGGTTCATACAGTCCGTTCTCCGCTCCGGTATCCACCAGGAGTTCGAACGACAAGCTTCCCCTCAGCCTCTCATCGACCGTTCGCGTATCCATTCGCACGGTATCTTCTCTCGGGAGCCACCCCAACGGATCGTAGGAGAATCGGAGACGCGAAGCACCCAACAATGCCACCAAGATGATTACCGTACTGCCAACAACTACCAGCTTGGCATGGCGCATAGAGAAATCAGCTGCGCCACAGAGGAGACGATCCACCTTACCGATCCTCTCAGTCGACGGGGCAGATGCTTCGGCTCGCAAAGGAATCACGGCCAAGAGAGCCGGAAGCAGGATCAAGCTGTACAACAAGGTGATAATTACACCGACGGGCGCGTAGATGCCCAGATCCGCCACCGGGGCCAGTGCCGATCCGGCAAAAGACATCAAGCCGCCAGCCGTCGTCAGACTGGTCAGCACGAGCGCTCGCCCGGAGTGGACAAGTGCATGCGTGATGGCAGAGAGTCGATCTTCTCCCGTCTTTAGACCGCCGTAGAAAAGACTCAGAATGTGGACGGAATCTGCGACGCCCACGGTGAGGAGAAAGGAGGGTAGGATCTGGGTCGGAATGGTAATGGGCGCTCCGTTCAATGCCATCAGAGCCAAGGTCGAGAGCAGAGAAAGCACCACGATCAAAAGCGCCAGAAATACCGCCGAGAATCTGCGAAAAAGCGCGAACAACGCGACGGCAATCACCAGTAGCCCCAGATTCACAAACAGGGCCATGTCCCTTTGAAGGTTGCCCTTGATCTTGTGATCAACCACCGGGGAACCGGCTAGGTAGATGGGAAACTCCGGCGCTTCATGCTCGTTCACCACTTCCAGCAACGCGTTTACAATCTCGGCTTTGTCCTCGTCGGTGAGGAGTTCTTGCTCCTCAGGTTCCGAGGGTTGCGCATGACCGTCCCCCCCGATATCGACGCCATCTGACTCGAAACCCGACAGGAGATCGAGATCGGAATCCGGAACGGATTCCATCGAGAACCTCTCGGGCTGAATCGTGATGGCTGCGAACGTCCCATCCGTCGAAATGAGCGAGTTGCGGTAAAGAGGGTTGGACATGACCCGCTCACGAAACGCGGCCATCTCCTCCTGGTTATCCGGCCACTCATCAAGCAATCCGTCGACGAGCAATTCATCGCCCTCGCCGCGCGTCGATCGGACATTGATCAGACTGGTCACCTTGGCGACATGAGGCACGTCGTTCTCGATGGCGGAGTGAAGCGCATCCAGACGTTCGAAGAACTTGAGACTGAACAACTCAGGCGGATCGATTCCCAACAGAATCACATCATCACGACCAAATTGTTCTTGGAACTCATGGTATCTGACAATGACCGGATCGGTGTCATGGAAGAAGCTCTCCGTCGAGGTATCGATCGTCAACTTCGGGAGCTGAGAAACGAGGGATGCCGTCAAGATCAGCGTGGTAGCAATAACCAACCAAGCCCGCCGATAAAGCAGCGAACTGAGCCATTCAAAGAACATCGTCGTTCGTCGGTTCAAACTTGTCATCATCGTGTCATCTCCAAGGTTCTCGGTGAGGCTACTCCCCGAGGGGCGTTCAAGCGGACTTCCAAGCCCATCGCATTCCGGAGCGCTTCCGAGAGTGCCGTCACATTCTCAGCTGAGAAGATGCTGCCGTGTGAGCCGGGTACGAACTGGGTTGGCAACTTCGTTTGGAAAAGCCGCCCCCAAGGCTTGAACAACAACCTTTGCCATTTGGCCAGTCCCAAAGAG
>JBMYQZ010000421.1:0-5385 GCA_049601855.1 Limisphaerales bacterium
GCACGAGATGAGCCTGCCCTGGAGGTCGAGGATGTTGCCGTTGGACTGATGGCTTTCCTCGCGAAAAACCGCCAGCCCGTCCTTCTCGCTCCATTGCATGAGTTTGCTGTTGGGGATATCGGAGAAAATGAGTTTGTTCGCCGAGGGGTTCCACACCGGGCCTTCGGTGAATTTCATGTCGCCGGCAATCTTTTCGACCTTCGTACCGGGGGCGATAATGGCGTCGTTGGCGCGAAGCGGGAGGGCAGCGGCGAGCAATACGAGGAGAGTGAATGTCTTGAAATTCATTGTGTGATCGACTGGCCGTTCAACGTAAACGGATCAACGCCGGTATCAAGTTCTCAGTAGGCCGTTAATAGAAGAAACGCCGGAGATTGCTCTCCGGCGTTTGTGCAACTAGCTGATTGAGGATTATTACGAGCAGCCAAGACTCTCGCCGCAGTTCAGGCATTTGAAGCAGGCAC
This sequence comes from Limisphaerales bacterium, assembly GCA_049601855.1. Lineage (GTDB taxonomy): Bacteria > Verrucomicrobiota > Verrucomicrobiia > Limisphaerales > JAYPXF01. The sequence continues at coordinate 465 of JBMYQZ010000421.1, forward strand.
CGTTGCGAACTGCAATGTGTCCGCATTTCGGACAAGGCGGGGCGTCCTTCATGAAGCTCTTGAGGGCTTCCTGAAGATCTTCGCCACTGTCCCGGGACGCGGGATCAATCACGGTCGATTTCGCGATAAGCTCGGTGTCGGTCGCAATGGGAAGTTCCGGCACGGAGCGGTTGATCCGCTTGGCTTCTTCCTCGGCGAGACCGGGGATGGCGAACTCTTGCTGAGGACTCGTCGGCAGATGCGCCTCGCGGTAACCGGGGATGAACTGCATGCCCAACCAACGAAAGACATAATCCATGATCGATGAAGCCTGACGAATATCCGGGTTCTTGGTGAAGCCGGAGGGCTCGAAGCGTTGGTGCGAGAACTTCTTCACGAGCACTTCCAGCGGCACGCCGTACTGCAGAGCCATGCTGGTGAGGGCGGCGACGCTGTCCATGAGACCGCCGATGGTCGAACCTTCCTTCGCCATGGTGATGAACATTTCACCGGGCTGGCCATCTTCGAACAGGCCGACCGTGAGGTAACCCTCATGATCCGCGACGCTGAACTTATGGTTCAAAGCGGCTCGGGTATCCGGGAGTTTCTTGCGCAACGGTTCAGCAGCCTGCTTTTGCAGATGAACGCGTTCAGCTTCGAGTTCCTTGATGCGGGCGTCGAATTTGGCGATCACGTCTTCCTCGGTATCCTCAGCGTCCTCGGTGGTTCTGGAGGTGTTGAGGGGTTGCGAACGTTTGGAACCGTCGCGATAGATGGCCACGCACTTCAGACCCATCTTCCAAGCCTGCACGTAGGCATCGCGAATGTCGTCGACGCTGGCTTCGTGCGGCAGGTTGACGGTCTTCGAGATGGCGCCGCTGATAAACGGTTGGGCGGCGGACATCATCTTGAGGTGCGCCATGTAGTGGATGCTGCGTTCGCCGCGCATCGCCTTGAAGGCGCAGTCGAAGATGGCGAGGTGGTCGGTTTTCAGACCGCTGGCCACGAGGTCGCCCTTGTTGGCCTTGCCTTCCTTCACCTCCGGGTCGTCATCGTTGAGCTTGATGTCCTCGATCGTGTCGAAGCGTTCGATGTGCTTCGTGATCTGCTCGATCTGATCCGGCGTATAGTCGAGACGCTTGAGAGCAGACGGAACGGTCTTGTTGACGATCTTCAGCATGCCGCCGCCGGCGAGCACCTTGTATTTCACCAAGGCGATGTCGGGCTCGACGCCGGTGGTATCGCAGTCCATGAGGAAGGCGATCGTGCCGGTCGGCGCGAGCACCGTGACCTGGGCGTTGCGGTAGCCGTGCGTCTTGCCAGCATCAAGGGCTTCGCCCCAAGTTTCGCGGGCGGTTTCTTTCAGGTAGTTGAATTCAGCGCTCGGATGAATCTCTTCAACCGCCTTCTTGTGCTGTTTGATGACACCGAGGGTGGAGTCGACGTTGTTCTTCTTCTTCGGCTTGGAGACACCAGTGCATTTGGAATCCTTGTAACCCTTGAACGGCCCCATCACGCGGGAGAGTTCGGCGCTCTGGTTGTAGGCCTCACCCGTCATGATCGAGGTGATGGCACCGGCGAGCGCACGACCTTCGTCGGAGTCGTAAGGCAGGCCGTAGCTCATGCAGAGACAGCCAAGATTGGCGTAGCCGAGGCCAAGCGTGCGGAAAATGTGAGAGTTTTCGCAGATCGGCTTGGTGGGATAGCTCGCATTGTCGACGAGGATTTCCTGAGCCGTGATGTAAATCCGAACCGCCGCCTTGAAGCGCTCGATGTCGAAACGACCGTCTTCCTGCTTGAACTTCATGAGGTTCAACGACGCCAAGTTGCAGGCGGTGTCGTTGAGGAACACGTATTCGGAACAGGGGTTTGTGGAGTGAATTGGTTCCGTGCCCTTGCAGGTGTGCCACTTCTGGATGGCGCCGTCGTACTGCAGCCCCGGATCACCGCAGACCCAGGTGCCTTCGGCGATCTTGTCGAGCATCGCGGAGGCGTCCTTCTTTTCGAGCGGCTTGCCGTTGGTGGTCGACTTGGTCCACCACTCTTTGCCGTCTTCGGCGGCCTGCATGAATTCGTCAGAAACCCGAACGGAGAGATTCTCGTTCTGATACATCACCGAGCCGTAGGCGTCGCCGTTGAAGTCGCCCGAGTAACCCTGTTCGATGAGGGCCCAGGCTTTCTTCTCTTCGATCATCTTGGCTTCGATAAACTCTTCGATGTCGCCGTGCCAATCGCGGATGGTGTTCATCTTCGCGGCGCGACGGGTCTTGCCGCCGGACTTCACAACATTGGCAACCTGGTCGTAGACCTTCAGGAAAGAGAGGGGACCACTCGGAGAGCCACCACCGGAGAGCTTCTCGCGACTGGAACGAATCGGGGAGAGATCGGTGCCCGTGCCGGAACCAAACTTGAAGAGCATCGCTTCGCTGTAGGCGAGTTGCATGATGTCTTCCATGTTGTCCTCGACGGCCTGGATGAAGCAGGCGCTGCACTGCGGATATTCGTATTGGGTCGGGGCACGATCACCTTCGCCGAGCTTGTGGTTGTAATACCAGTTGCCGCGATCGGAATCCTTGCCGACCCCGTATTCGTGAAAGAGACCGACGTTGAACCACACCGGCGAGTTGAACGCGCCGTATTGATTCACGCAGAGCCAAGTGAGTTCGTCGTAGAAGACCTCGCCGTCTTTCTCGGAGAAGTAACCGTCCTTCACACCCCAGTCAGCAATCGTGCGGGTGACCCGATGAATCAACTGCTTGACGGAATACTCACGTTCATCGGCCTTGGAAGGATCGCCGTAGAAATATTTGGAGCAGACGACCTTGGTGGCGAGCTGCGACCAGTTTTCGGGCACCTCGACGTTGTCCTGCTTGAAGATCGCCTTGCCAGTGTCGTCGGTGATGGCGGCCGTGCGTTGATCCCACTTGATCTGGTCAAAGGGAGCGACTTCTGGATCACTGAAGAAGCGCTCAATCTTAGTCTTACGACCAGATTTGGCCTTGCTACTCGAACTGCGGCGTTTCGCAGTGGTGGCAGCACTCTTGCGGCCTCGCTTCGAGGTCACCGAGCCAGAGCCACGACGGGACTTTTTGCTCGGGGCGGACATTGTTTTATCGGGGGCGTCAATCATGAGGGTTCTTCAGGTTTCTCGGCAGCTAACAGCTAGATTTCTTGGCAAATCAGGCGCGAAATTCACCTCAGGTAAAAACCTTATCTTCAACGGGCAAATTTAGCGCCACCCCCCCCCTATTTTGAGCAACTTGGCCTCGGTTCCACTCAGCCAGTAACCCAACAGGTTGGGGAGCGAGATGAGACTAGCACAACATGTTGTGCCCTCAAGCCATAATTTACTAAAATGTTATTCGAGAGTAGTTAACCATCGAAGGGCTGTTTTTTCGGGAGAAAATGACGGATTGTGAATAACCATCCGGGGTGGTTATTGGCAATCCAGCAGCGGATTCGTCACGAACTTTCTGAGCTCCCGTTAGCGGCGAAATCAACGAGACTTCTTGGAGCCCTTAGAGGGTTTGCGGGCCGACTTGGTCGCGGCCTTGCGAGGGGATTTCTTGGCCGACTTGGAAACCACGTCGCGGGCCGATTTCTTCCCCGGTTTGGCAGATTTCTTGGCCGCCTTTTTCGGAAACGTCTTCAATGGCGGCTTGCCGGGTTTGGACTGCGGCTTCGAGCGCGGTTTCTTCACCGTTCGGATCGAGCCAACTTTCTTCGGACGCGCCTTGGTTACGAGCACCACCGGGCAACCTTCAAAACCAAAGGCCTTGCGCATTTCCTTGCCGAGATACTTGGTGTACGCCTCGTTGAAGGCTTCGCGTTTGTTCATGAACAACACAAACGTAGGCGGAGCCTGTTTGACCTGCGTGGCGTAAAAAAACTTGAGGAAGGATCCCTTGTCGCCAATCGGATGCTTGCGCTCAATCGCATCGCGAATGGTGCGATTGAGAATGGAGGTCGGGATCTTTTGTTTGAGTTGGTCGGTGACGTAACGAACCGCTTCCAACAGACGGTCCAAATTGAAACCCGATTGCGCGCTGGTGAAAATAACCGGCGCGTAATCGAGAAAGAAAAGTTTCTTCTGCACCCAAGCGGCGAACTCGTGGAGAGACGCCATCTTCTCTGGCGCATCTTTGTCCTCGCGTTTGTTCGAGCGCCGGCGCTTCTGTTCCTTGACGTGCGCTTTCTCCACGGCTTGGGAAAAGAGGTCCCATTTGTTGACGACCAAAACGCAGGGTCGGTGGTTGTCGACAATCTGATCGGCGATCTTCTTGTCCTGTTCGACGATGCCGGTATCGGCATCGATGACAAAAACCGTCACGTCAGCACGTTCAATCGCCCGTTCCGTTCGCTTCGTACTAAAGAACTCAACGGTGTCGTTCACCCGACGTTTCTTCCGCAATCCAGCGGTGTCAATGAGCATGTACTTGTCGCGGCGACCTTCGGTATCCACCTCGAACGGCACATCAACCGCATCGCGGGTGGTGCCGGGAATATCGCTGACCACCACCCGATCCGACTGGGTTAGCGAATTGATGATCGACGACTTGCCGACGTTGGGACGCCCAACAATCGCAAGCTTGATGCGATCGGTTTCTTCCTCCAACAGGACACCCCGAGAAGGCGCCCGCCTCTGAATTTCGCCAGGCAGGAACGTCAACGCCCGTTGCATCAAGGAGTCGAGCCCGCGATCCTGAATTGCACTGACGTTGAACATCTCCTCAAATCCGAGCGCCGCAAAATCATCGGCGCTGTCATCGTATCTGGACGTATCCACCTTGTTCACCGCGACCAACACCGGGCGACCACACTTGCGTAGCCGCATGGATACCTCCCGATCAAGCGGGACTACGCCGTCGCGAACATCCACCACGAATATAATCACGTCGGCAGCTTCGATGGCGATCTTCACCTGTTCCACGGCCGCCTTGAT
>JBMYQZ010000422.1:0-5374 GCA_049601855.1 Limisphaerales bacterium
TGTTGGGAGAAGGGGCGGTGGTAGCTCTTGCTCGGAGTGCGCCAGATCCGTTCCTCCACTCCCACTCGGCCAAAGACACAATACCAGTTCAGTCGTTTTTTTTACCGTAGCGAGTGTTCGGGTTGGCGTCTTTGAACTCATCGGCCAGTCGTTGTTCCAGCTCCCCAGCCCAGCCGGCCATGGCGGCTTTGCCCAAGGCTCGGGTTTCTTGGAGCAAGAGCTGTTCTATCTGATCGGCGCTGAGAATCGGTCCCGACGCGCCGTCAGCCAGTTTGGCGATGGTCTTCAAGCGCTGGGCGATTTCAGGATGACGACGCAGCAGTCCCAGCATCTCTGCTTCGGACTCGGTCGGTGTGGATTCGTTGGCCATCCCAATTGTAAACCGGATCGAAATACCAAAGTACAGCCTTCATTTCAGTTTATCCCCACTTTCTTCACCACCCACTTGGAATCGCACCCGTCTCTGGGGGCGGGGAGGCGGAAGATGGCCAGCCCCGGGGAAACTCGAAGTTGCCGAATCCCACGAGACGATCCTCTGGACGGACGGTGGTATGGGAGATTTCAGCAATAAACCGTCGATCTTCGTCCTGCCAACGGATGGTAAGTGAACGCGAATGAAGGGCGTGGCAAGGGAAGCGGAGGATGCCGCGCTGTGCGTCTGAGAGGGTACCGTTGACGAGGGAGAGGTAGGCGGAAGGGTCCAAACCGTAGATTTTGTCACCGACGATCGGATGGCCAAAGTGGGCGAGGTGAATGCGGATCTGGTGCGTGCGCCCCGTCCGAGGTTGCACGTCGAGCAACGCGAATCGGTCCTGCTCGTATTCGAATCGCTCCCTTACCGTGAACTCCGTCATCGCCTCATCCCCGTCTACCCTCACGCAGCGACGGATTCCGACCTCGCTGGCCTCGTCGCGTCCGATCGGTTCCTCGATCAGACCGCGATCAGCCGTCGGCCAGCCGTGGACGATTGCGCGATATCCCTTGCGAACAGTCCGGGCCTCAAACTGATTTCTCACGATCTTTGCCGCGGCATCGTTCTTCGCACAGATACAGATCCCGCTCGTCTCACGATCCAGACGGTTTAACAAGTGCCAGCGACCTTCGCCAAGATAGAGTCGCAGCCGCCCGACAAGACTGGATCGCTCATCACCCCTGGTCGGGTGGCAGACCAATCCAGCTGGCTTGTTCACAACCAGCAGATCCTCATCCTCGTGAACCAGGTTGAGAAGAGGATCGGAAGCTGATGTATCGAACGAATGCATCACGATTGTTTACCGTTTCTTTACCTTGTATTGGGTTGACTTTGGAGTGCATTCGCCATCAATTGCTTCGGATCTCTTGAATGTTGATTGACCGCACACAATCGGAGAAAACCACAGATTGGATCATGTTGAACAAGACTGGATTGACCATCTTCACCTTCGCATTTCTGGCCGTCGTGCGCCCGCTCGGAGCCGAGGACAAAAAGGCTGAACCGGAAAACGCCTTCGCCGCGCATAAGGCACTGTTTGCTGAGAATCGATACCCTTCAGCGGCCACCTGTCGCACCTGTCATCCTGGTCACTACAAGGAATGGTCCGTGTCACCGCACGCCTATGCGCAGTTGAGCCCGGTGTTCAATTCGATGCACGCAACAATTGTCAAGCAGACCGCCGGCTCGAACGGTGACTTCTGTATTCGCTGTCATAATCAGGTAGGGATGAACATGGGCGAAAAAGTCTTCATGAAGAATGAGGATCGACATCCCACCTCCCGCGAGGGCATCAGCTGCATCGTTTGCCACCGCGTGAAGAATGCCTACGGCAAGGTGAGCGGACGCTTCGCCTTGGAGCAGGGCGATCTCCTGGAGCCGGTGTATGGCCCGACCGGCAACCAGGAACTCAAACGTGTGATCGAGAGCGGTGACGTGGTGCTGGAGACCGATCGCGAGAAGGCCGGCCGGCACATCCACACAGACGCCAAGCGCTTCTTTCAACTGACGGAATCATCCTTCTGTGGCGGTTGCCACGACGTGACCCTGATGAACGGCTTTCGTCTCGAGGAAGCGTTCAGCGAATTCAAGAACTCGCCTTCAGCCAAGCGGGGGGAGACCTGCCAGGACTGCCACATGGGCAAGGAGCCGGGAGTGGTGTCGGGTTATCGCAAAGAGCCGGCGGCGATCATTGGTGACTACAAGACCAAGCCACGCAAGCGCACGGGCCACATGTTCATCGGGCCGGATTATTCGATCATTCATCCGGGCATCTTCCCGCACAACGACGACGCGGCTGAATTCGCCACGATCTCAGACTGGATCCAGTTTGACTGGAGGAAGGGCTGGGGCACGGATGAGTTCGAGGACAACATCGACGATGACTACAAGTTTCCGGAACGCTGGGAATCCTATGATGATCGAATCGACGCCCGGGACATCATCACCGAGCAGTTGGAACTGTTGAATGAGGCGCAGGAACAGCGGGAGAAGCTGTTGCGGGTCGGTTTCCGCATGGGAGGCCTGGAGGTGACCAAGGCTTCCAAGCGCGGCTTGGATTTCAAAGTCCAGGTGCGCAATGGAACGGACGGACACAGTGTACCAACGGGTTTTGATGCGGAGCGCTTGATCTGGCTGTATGTCCGTGTCTTCGACAAGAACGGCAAGGTGGTCTTTCAGTCCGGTGATCTCGATCCGAACGGCGACGTGCGCGATCTGCATTCCACCTACGTTCACAACGGCGAACTGCCGCTCGACAAGTATCTCTTCAACCTGCAGTCGAAGTTCATCACCCGCAATCTCCGCGGCGGTGAACGGGAGCAGGTGCTGGCGGTGAACTATTCGCCGGACCCGATTCCCTTCATTCGGCCAACGACCTTCTCGTCCGTCCTGCGCGGGCATCCTGGTGCCGCGCGCAAACACAAGCTGGGCATTCCCCCACTGGGCCATCGCTGGGCGAATTACCGGGTGAAGTCGAAGCAACTGACCGAAGGTCCCTACAAGATCCACGTGCAGTTCAAGGCGGCCATGGTGCCGGTCAATCTTATCTCGGAGATCAAGGTGGTCGGTTTCGACTACAACATGTCGCCTCGTGCCGTTGCCGATGCGATTCGCAACGGCCACATCGTCCTGTGGGACAAGACCGTCAACGTGGACCTCAATGGCAAGGACCAGAAGTTTGACCTGGACAAAGGCCACGACTCACCGAAACCCGCGAAAAACAAAGACTGATCATGAGGAACGGAACGCTGATCGCGGCCTTGGTCGCCGTGGGAACGATTTTCTGGAGTCCTTCGACCGACGCTGCCAGCAAGGACCGCAGCCGCTTCTCCGACGAACCGGCGCCCCTGCAGACCGAGAGCTTTCCCGAACGTCCGAAGCCGCTGCTGGAGTGGGGCGACAAGTTCCTGGGCAACGGGAATATTCAGGATGGCTTCACGCTCCCGACCGGCGCCGTGTGGCATCCCTCGCTCTGGGTCTATGGCAATTATCGGAGCGCGGTTCAGAGCTTCGACAACGGTACGACGCGGGTGACCGAGTGGGCTAATGACCTGAACCTGTTCGGCAACCTACAACTGGCGGCCACGGAGCGCGTGCTGATTGGCATTGCCCCGTTTCGCAACAAGAACGGCCAGTTTACCGGCTACAACTTCGAACCCAGTCATCGGGGGGTGGAAGACTTCACCGAGAACAGCCTGCAACCACGCACCTTGTTCTTCGAAGGGGAACTGGGCGAATTGTTTCCGACTTGGGACCAGGCGGATAAACGGAGCCTCGACTACGGTATCTCAGTTGGCCGTCAACCACTGAGTCTTCAGGACGGCATCCTCGTGAATGACGACAGCCTCGACATGGTGTCCGTTACGCGCAACGCGCTGTTGCCGAGCTTCGGTTCCCACATGCGTATCTCGGGTTTGTTCGCGTGGAATGAGATCGAGCGAGGCAACAACGTCGAAGACAGCAGTGCCTACATGTTTGGTGTCGATGGCTTCGCGGATCTTCCCAAGACCACAATTGAGGCAGATCTGCTTTACGTATCTTCGGGCAACCAGGGCGATGGTTTCTTTGCGGGCTTGGGGGCCATTCAACGGATCGGCAAAGTGTCCACGACGTTTCGCATCAACCAATCGATTGCCACCGAAAGCGCCAGTGTGGGGATCCAGAGTGGCACCATGCTTTTTGCGGAGGCGTCCATTGAGCCGGCTTACACCCACAACGTGCTCTACCTGAACGGCTACTGGGGTATCGATGATTTCACCTCGGCGATTCGGGGTCCCGTTGCGGGCGGTCCGCTCGGACGCACCGGATTGATGTTTGCCGCCGTCGGTCTCGGTCGCTACGGCAGCCCCTTGAGCAACGTCGGGCAACGCTCCGTCGGCGGAGCCATGGGATACCAGATGTTCTTCGGTGATCTGCGTCGCCGCCAGCTGGTTTTCGAACTTGGCGGTCTGACCCACACCGACAGCCGCAATGCCAGTGCCAGCGCCTTCGGTACCCGTTACCAGCACGCCCTCGGTCAACGCACGGTCATGATCGTCGACGCCTTTGGAGCCATGCAGGAAAACGCCCGCGAAGCCATCGGTGCTCGACTGGAATTCCTGGTCAAGTTCTAATACAACCCGTCACGTCACTCAGCTGACAAAGTATCATGCGGAAAATCATCATCACGATCCTTGGAGCCTTTTGTCTCTCGCTCACCGTCAGCTCCGCCGCCGAAATCAAATACAAGGCCGACCCGACCAAGGTGCTCGATCCGGACAAGTCCTGTGCCGAATGCCACAAGCCGGAGATGAACGCCTGGCAGACTTCGCACCATTTCCTGAGTTTCAATGCCGGCGTCGGCGGCAAAAAGCCGATGCATCGCAGCGACGAAGCCAAGAGCATTTTGAAGAAGCTCGTCGACGCCAAGGTGCTCGACAAACGCCAGGGCCGTTCCGCAAAGGGCGGTATCTGCGTCCAATGTCACTACACCGGGCAAGCCAGTTCCAGCGGTCGCATCCGTTCGATCGCCGGCGTGTCCTGTGAATCCTGCCACGGAGCCGCCAAGGACTGGATCGAGACGCATCGCAAGGAACCGAAGGACTTCGCCGCTGCCGAGGCCAAGGGCATGATTCGTCCGCGTAATGTCTACGCCGTCGCCGCCAACTGTTTCACCTGCCACACCGTTCCCTACGAGGAACTGATCAACAAGGGCGGGCACACCGCCGGCAGTGCTTTTGAACTCGTCTCCTGGTCGCAGGGTGAAGTGCGTCACACTCTTCGTGACTCCGAAGGCAAGTTGAACGTCGCCGCCACGCCGGAACGCAAACGCGAACTCTACGTGGTCGGTCGCCTGCTCGATCTTGAATACAGCCTTCGCGCCCTGGCCAAGGCCACCGGCGGTGGCACCTACGCGGACGCGAT
>JBMYQZ010000423.1:0-5335 GCA_049601855.1 Limisphaerales bacterium
CCTTGACCGGCTCGTCGCCGCCGCCGATCACCTCGTAGGGCACCGTCGTCTCCTCTTCGTTCACTTCGTTGTGACGACGGCCCATGAATCGCTTGATGGAGAACACGGTGTTCTTGGGGTTGGTGACGGCCTGGCGCTTGGCGGCTTCACCGACGATGCGTTCGCCGTCCTTGGTGAATGCGACCACCGAAGGAGTCGTGCGCTTGCCTTCGGAGTTTTCCAGAACGAGCGGCTCTCCACCTTCCATGACGCTCATGCAGGAGTTGGTCGTTCCCAAGTCGATGCCTAGTATTTTTCCCATATCAAAATCTCTTTCTTCAAAAGTCTGCAGTCTCATTGCAGGCTGTGTGCCAGCGTGCCAGAGTTGGTCGGACGCGAAAAATCCTCAAAAACAGTAAGTTAAGGCGTGTTTACACCTTCCGGGTAGCGAGGGGAACTGGGACAGTGTGACATCGCGTGACACACTATGGCGCACTCAATGTGTCATTCCTCGCTGAGCCAAGGGCGCAAAACGTCGCTGACTTCCGGGGGAATTCGGAGTGCTTTGCCCGATTCGCCGAGACATGCGTGTTCGATTTCGGAGGTGATGAGCAGATCGTCTGCCCGATGGATTTCATAGGCCAACGTGAAGCGGACCTTATCCAGTCGGGCGAGCTCGGCTGAAACGGTCAACTCATCATCATGGCGGGCGGCCCCGCGATAGCGAATGCGGCATTCGCGGACGGGAAACTGTATTCCGTGCGCTTCCTGAAGTGACCCGAGAGAGATGCCCAAGTGTCGGAAGAACTCGCCACGACAATCTTCAATGATCTCCAAGTAACGACTGTAGTAAACATGATCGCCGATGGTTGTCTGGGCGTAACTGATCCGATGCGCATACTGGAAGACCTTGCCGCTCATTTAAAATTGGATGATTACGCACGCATTCGATTGTACGCGATGGAAAATAGCGTTTTACCGGTTCGGGTGAATGACATACCTTGGAGCGAAGCTTTAGCCTGACCGCCCGACACCGTTGCTGATGCTACAACCTGCCACACAGCCTCATGCCGAAGAGTCTATCGAATACGAGCTTCGTTTCCCGTGAACCCACAGGGGGCGAAGCAGCTCACTGGGTCCCCAATACCGACGTTTTCTCGACCGAAGATTGCATTGTCATCAAGGTCGAGATCGCCGGTATCAGCAAGGAAGACCTCGACCTGACGGTGGAAGGAAATCGCATGACGGTTTCTGGGATGCGCCAGGACGAGCATCGCTCGACCAATTGCAAGTTTCAGGTAATGGAGATTGATTACGGGGAGTTTTCGACCTCGATCGACGTGCCTGACGGCTACGACATCCCCCGGGCCAAGGCGGCTTATCATAACGGGTTTCTTCGCATCGAAGTTCCCAAGGAAGGTTCAGAAGATTGATGGCATGGATTCCGCTGGGGGGAAACCAGCTGAATCTATCTGCCGTCAACGATCACAAAGATTGGTGATTGTACTATGAGTAATTCGGACACGGAGTTCATCGAGATCTTCAACGCCACCAGCGCGGGCGATACGGCTTTCTTCAAGGCTGGCCCCAAGCCGTTTCCGGATGTGCTGCCGGTCTTGGGTTTGGCTGATGTCGTGATCTTTCCCGGTATGATGACACCGCTGCTCGTCGAATCTGCCGCGAGCATCAAGTTGGTGGACGACGTGGTCGGCGGCGACCGTTTTGTCGGAATGATCCTGCAAAAAAATCCGGATGTGGATGAACCTCAGCCGGAGGATCTGTACTCCATCGGATGTGCCTGTCGGATCATCAAGATGCTGAAGTTTCCGGACAATACCGTTCGGATCCTTGTCGATGGCCTGAAGCGCTTCACCGTGAAGGACTACGCAGCCCGGGAGCCGTATCTGAAAGCACGGGTGGAGATCGTTCCTGAGGAGAAGGAAGACACCATTGAGCTGGAAGCGATTCAGCGAAATGCGCAGCAGCTGTTTCAGGAAGTCATCGGTTTGTCGCCTTCGCTGAACGAGCAGGTCAAAGTCTCAGCGCTCAACCAGGAGAAGCCGCGCAAACTTGCGGACTTGATCGCGGCGAACCTGAACATGGAGTTGGACGAACGCCAGGGATTGCTCGAAACCATGTCTGTGAAGGAGCGATTGAACCGCCTCCTTCCCTTGCTGCAGCGCGAACTCGAAGTTCTTAATCTGGGCTCGAAGATCCAGAAGGAAGTCTCCTCCTCGATGGCGAAAAGCCAGCGCGACTTCTACCTCCGCGAACAGATGCGCGCGATTCAACGGGAGTTGGGTGAGGAGGATCCGTCCATCGCCGAGGTCAATGCCTTGCGCGAACGCATCGATGAGAATGAGCTTCCGGATGACGTCCGCAACGTGGCGTTGAAGGAACTCGACCGTCTCGCTCAGACGCCACCCAACGTCGCGGAATACACCATTTCAAGGAACTACCTCGATTGGCTCGCCAGCATGCCGTGGAACGTCTCCACCGAAGACAAACTGGATCTCGACGAAGCCAGCAAACTGCTGGAAGAGCAGCATTACGGCTTGGACAAGGTGAAGGACCGGCTATTGGAATTCTTGGCCGTCATGAAGCTCAAGAACGAGTTGAAGGGACCAATTCTCTGTCTGGCCGGACCTCCTGGTGTTGGCAAAACCTCATTGGGTAAGAGCGTTGCCGATGCTTTGGGGAGAAAATTTTACCGGATCGCCCTCGGTGGCATGCGCGACGAGGCAGAAATCCGTGGTCATCGCCGAACCTACGTGGGCGCGATGCCTGGTCGGATCATCCAGGCCCTTCGTCGGGTCGAGAGCCGAAATCCAGTCATCCTGTTGGACGAAATCGACAAGCTGAACGCGGACTTCCGAGGCGATCCGAGTGCCGCCCTGTTGGAAGTGCTTGATCCGGAACAGAACCGGACCTTCACGGACAACTACCTCGACGTGCCGTTCGATCTCTCGAAGGTGCTGTTCTTCACCACGGCCAACTGGCTGGATCCGATCATGCCCGCCTTGCGCGACCGCATGGAGGTCATCGAACTTCCAAGCTATACTGCTGACGAGAAATTGGAGATCGCCAAGCGCCACCTCATTCCAAGACAGCTTGAAGCGCATGGCGTGAAGCCCAATCAAATCAAGCTGCCGGATGCTTCCTTGAAGAAGGTCATCTCCGGTTACACCCGCGAGTCTGGTGTTCGAAATCTGGAGCGCGAGATCGCAGCGCTGATCCGCAAGACTGCCCGTAAGATTGTTTCGAGCAAGAAGTTGAAGAAACCGATCAACGTTGGCGTGAAGACCGTTCAGGATTGGCTTGGGGCCGTGAAATTCGTTTCCGAATCCGGTGAAAAGATCACCGAACGCGGTATTGCTACCGGTCTCGCCTGGACGCCGGTTGGTGGTGAAATTCTCTTTGTTGAAGCGACCCGCATGCCAGGCAAGGGGAGATTGATTCTTACTGGCTCACTCGGTGACGTGATGAAGGAAAGCGCGCAGGCCAGCCTCAGTTACCTCCGGAGCCAGGCCAAGTCCCTGAAGATCGATTTGTCCGATTTCGAGGAATACGACATTCACATTCACGTGCCTTCTGGGGCTACTCCTAAGGATGGGCCGTCCGCCGGTGTCACCATCACCTGTGCTCTGGCATCGCTGTTCACGGATCGCTTGATTCGATCCAAGCTGGCCATAACCGGAGAGATCAGCCTGCGTGGCCGTGTGCTGCCCGTCGGTGGCATCAAGGAAAAGGTCCTCGCCGCCTCCCGCGCCGGGATGAAAGAAGTCATTTTGCCCGAACGAAACAAGAAAGACTGGGATGACGTTCCGCCCGCCGTTCAGGAACTTATCGTCCCCCACTTCGTTAAGCACATTTCGCAACTAATACCTTTGGCGCTTGAATCCAATTAACCCTCCGAACGACGAATACCTATGAAAAACGGATCAAGCTTCACCGGGCGCCCGCTCGGCCTCCTCTCCATGGCCCTTCTGTGGGTCTTGAATCTCTTCATTCCGGCCGATGTCGGCGCGGCCTCAGCTGAAATCGAAGGGCAAAAACTCGTAGCCCAACTGCGCGACCTTCGCCCCGCTCAGACCTTCAACAACACCGGCACCATGGAAATTCGGAGGCAGGATCGCAATCGCGTACCGGTTTACCTGAAGACCATCGTGGACGGTGAACGCTGGCACAGCATCTATGGAACGGCCACGAGTCCGACCTTGGTGATCACGCAATCACACACCGGACTGAATACCTACCGCAGTCTTCCTCCCACGAGCGTCGCGTCGAATCCCGACTTCTCCAAGCAACGCGTGCTGAAGAATTCACTGGTGCCCTTTGCTGGATCCGATTTCTGGCTGTTCGATCTCGGGTTGGAGTTTCTTCATTGGCCCCACCAAAGAATGATCGGAACAGCCAGCCGCAAGACTCAGAAGTGCTACGTTCTCGAGAGCTGGAATCCCTTTCCACGCGCGGGAGCCTACTCCCGCGTTCGTACCTACGTGGACATGGATTCCATGGCCATGATCACCGCCGAAGCCTTCGATCACCAAGGCAAACTCTGGAAACGTTTCGAACCGAAGAAGCTGAAGAAGGTTCAAGGCAAGTGGCGCCTGAAGGAAATCGAGATGCGAAACTTCCGCACCGACTCCAAGACGACCCTGATCTTCGACCGCGAGATACATTAGGCAGCCCCAATGCATCCGTAGCTGAGAATGGAGGGGCGAGCCTGTGCGTCCGGTTGGATGTCACCGGCTCCGTAATCAAAGCGTTTTAATAAACGCATAGAAGTCGGCCAACTGCTGGTCGCTCAAACCCTCCAATAAGCCCGCCGGCATCAGCGAGGTGTCGGATTTTCGTTCAGTGTAGGGATCGTCCGAGGTCAATCGCACTGTTGTGCTCGCTCCCGTCTGAACGATCGTCGTGGCCGGTGAATTGTAGACGGGAAAGCCGAAGTAGGATTCGCCGGACTTGGTTTCGTAGACTCTCGGCGCATAGGCAGGAGAGAGATTCCGATTCGGATCGATAATCTCCGCAAACAGATCCGCGACGGAGAATCGCTTCGTGATCCCATTCAAGTGTGGACCGATCCGGGTCTGTACCGTGTGGCAAGCCGTGCATTGGCGTTCCGCGAAGATGGCCTTTCCGCGTTCGGCTTCTCCAGGGCTCCAGTCGATCGCTTCAATTCGTTTCAGAAACGCATCGACATCTTGATCAGCGGACCAGAATAGCTCGGACACATCCTGATCGTAGGTCTCCGCGAACCAATCAAACCACGGCTGGTAGGACTCACGCAGGTTTATCCCTTCGGTGATTTCGATATCGGCGCTGGTCCATTCTTGCAACAGCTTCGTGATCG
>JBMYQZ010000424.1:0-5303 GCA_049601855.1 Limisphaerales bacterium
GAACATCTTACCGACTTCATCTTTTCCGTCATCGGTGAAGAACTCGGTTTGATTGCCACCTTGTCGATCCTGCTTGCGTTCCTGCTGATCACGCTTTGCGGAATGACGATCGCCTGGAAGGCTCGCGATCGTTTCGGCTATTACCTGGCGACCGGAATCACCCTGCTGATTGCCGCACAGGCGGTCATCAATATCGGCGTCGTGACCAGTGCCCTGCCCAACAAGGGCATGTCGCTCCCGTTCATCAGTTACGGCGGCTCCAATTTGCTCATGATGCTTACGATGGTGGGTATCCTCATCAGTATTGCCCGCAAGGCGACGGATGATGTCGTCATCGTGGACGAGGAATCGGCGGATACAGTTTTCATGGCGGCGGCGGAAACGTAGATGCAGCGACCGAACGACAAACCATTGGTGGCGATTGCTTGCGGTGGCACGGGCGGTCACTTGTTCCCGGGCATGGCAGTGGGGACTGAGTTGGTGCGGCATGGTTGTGATGTGACCCTGCTGGTTTCGCCGAAGGAAGTGGACCAGTCGGCAGTCCGTTGTGTGCAGGACATGGATGTGGCGACCTTGCCGGCAGTCGGTTTGCAGGGGCGCAACTATTTGAAGTTTCTCAGTGGGCTGCGCAAGTCGGTCCGTGAAGCTCGGTGTCTTTTTCGGCAGCGTCGGCCGGCGGCGGTTTTGTCGATGGGCGGGTTCACTGCGGCGGCTCCGGTCATGGCCGGTAAACTGTTCCGCGCCAAATTGTTTCTCCACGAATCCAATGCCATTCCTGGCCGGGCGAATCGTTTGTTGGCGCCTTGGACTCATCGGGCCTTTGTTGGATTTCGGCAGGCGGCGGATCATCTGAAGACCCGCCGGATCACAATTTCCGGTACGCCGGTGCGCGAGCAGTTTCAGCACGTGGTGGTGGAGACCTGCCGCCGGGTGTTGGGGCTCGATCAAAATCGCCCAACCTTGCTTGTGATGGGGGGGAGCCAAGGCGCACGGGCGGTGAACGAGATGATGATGATGTCGTTGCCGATGCTTTCGAAGGTGATGCCAGAACTTCAATTCCTGTGGTTGGCGGGAGCGAATGACGTCGATCGTGTTCGTCAGTTTTGCAAGGAAGGCAATCATCCCGCGGTGGTCCGCAAGTTCCTTCCGGAAATGGAAGTGGCCTACGGTGCCGCGGACTTGGCGGTGACCCGGGCCGGCGCCGCCTCGCTCGCGGAGATGTCGGCCATGCGCGTGCCGGCCATTCTGGTGCCGCTTCCCAGTGCTGCTGACAATCACCAGCATCACAACGCGTTGAATTTCGAAAAGACCGGTGCGGCTCGCCTGTTGAGTCAGGGCACGGCGACACCGGAGAAGCTGGTGGGGTGGGTGTCCACCTTGTTGCGCGAGCCATCCGAACGCGAGCATATGCGCGATGCGCTCGAACAATGGCATCGCGTCGACGCTGCCCAATTGATCTGCGAGCGCATGCTTGCCGCGATCGATGATCGTGACTTTGCCAAAGATCGTCAGAACTCCTCGACCGATTTCAACCCGCTCGGACTGGCCGCCTCATGAATCGTCTTTCGCCCCAACAAGTTGACCAACTGCTGAGCGACAGGTCGCGGGAGACGGTGTATCTCGTCGGCGCGGGTGGGATCGGCATGAGTGCGCTGGGGCACCTCTTGATGGATCTTGGATTCCTCGTGGCCGGCTCTGATCTTGAGATCAATGAGGAAGTTCGCAAGCTGCAGGCCCGCGGTGCGATCATTCACATCGGACACTGCGCGGAGCAGATGGAATGGGCGCGTCCCATCGTCGTCGCTTATTCCTCGGCCATTCTCACCACCAATCCGGAATTGGAAGCGGCTCGTCGTCTGGAGATTCCGATTGTTCGGCGCGCCACCTTGCTGGCCGGTTTGGTCCGCCGGCAAAACGCCGTCTGCATTGCCGGCATGCACGGCAAGACCACAACCGCCGCCATGTTGGCTTTCGCGCTCAAGGAAATGGCCTTCGAACCGAGCTTTGCGATTGGCGGCAATGTTCCGCAACTGGCCGGTAATGCCCATTACTCCAAGCATGAATGGGTATCATTGATCGAGGGTGATGGTCCCGCGACGGATTTGCCGGATGACGATACCTTCTTCGTTGTCGAGGCCGATGAGAGCGACGGCACCTTGCTACAATTTCAACCACGCCATTCGTTGATACTGAACATCGATGAGGAACACCTGGACTATTACGAGTCCTTTGATGCGATCTCGGCCGAGTTTCAGGCCTTTGGCGAGCAGACTTCGGGGACGGTCTTCTATTGCGCCGACGATCCCAATCTCGTGGAGATGTTCGCCCAGCGCGAGGACTCCGTCTCCTACGGTTTCAATCCGGTGTCCGACTATCGTCTTGAGTTACAGAAAGAGCAGCGGGGCGAACGTGTGTTCGAGGTGTGGAAACAGGCCGATCGATTGGGTGAATTCTCCACTCGCCTGCTGGGGGAGAAGAATATCTCCAACGCGGGTGGCGTGATCGCCTTTCTCAGTGAGAATCATTTTGCGCCGGACGCGATTGCCTCAGCGGTGGACAAATTCTCGGGCGCGAATCGCCGGCAACAACTGCTCTTCAGCAGCTTGGACGTGAAGGTCTACGAAGACTACGCCCATCATCCACTGGAAATTTCAGCGACGATCGAGGCCTTTCAGGAATTGCGTCCGGAACGCTTGATTGTGGCGTTCCAACCGCACCGCTTTACCCGGACACATCAGTTGCTCGGTGACTTTGCCACCTGTTTCAAGGGTTCCGACTTGCTCTTCATCACCGACGTCTATGCGGCCAGCGAAGCGCCGATCCCGGGGGTGAACGGCGAGGTGTTGGCGACCGCGGTTCGTTCGAACGGGGAGCCGGCGGTTTATGTGAAGGAACTCAACGATCTGGTCACCCGCATTCGGAACGAGGTCAAGCCGGGTGACGTCGTGTTGTTCCTCGGCGCGGGAGATATTTCGAGGGCGGCCCAACGAGTCGCGCGCGAGATGCGAATTGAGATGAATGCCAGCAACAACGAAAAGCGGGCTGAGACGCTGCGGGAACGATTGGGTGTCGAGAGCCTGGTGCGTCTGAACGAGCCACTGGCCAAGCGGACCTCCATGCGAGTCGGTGGCGTGGCTGACATTTATGTGGAACCGGCGACCGAAGGAGATCTTTCGGAGCTGCTTCACTTCTGCGTCGAAGAAGATCTGCCGATCATGCCGCTCGGCCGGGGATCGAATCTGCTGATACGGGACGGCGGCATTCGCGGTGTTGTGGTTGCGTTTAATCATCCCAGCTTCTTTCAGATTGAAGTGGATGGTTTGACGATGCGATGCGGGGCGGGTGCGCGTCTCAAGGACGTTGCCATCGCGGCGCGCGACAACGGTATCGCGGGACTCGAATTCCTTGAAGGCATCCCCGGTTGCGTCGGCGGTGCGCTGCGTATGAATGCCGGTGCCATGGGCACGGAGACCTTTGATCGCGTGCAGTCGTTTCGCTTCATGGACGCCGAGGGGAAGGTTCACGAGATGTCCCGCGAAGCGGCGGAGGTGAGTTATCGGAGCTGCCCGACCTTGATTGGTGCGTACGCGTTGAGCGCAGTGTTGTGCGGTGAAGCCGGGGCGGCGGAATCGATCGGGGCGACGATGAAGGGTTACAGCGAGCGCCGCTGGGCGACCCAGCCAAAGTCATCGAGCGCGGGTTGCATGTTCAAGAATCCGGAGTTCATGCCGGCCGGCAAACTGGTGGACGAACTGGGCTTGAAGGGCACCTGCGTCGGCGGCGCGCAGATCTCTGACGTGCACGGAAATTTTATGGTCAACAAGGGCCAAGCGACGGCGAGCGATGTGATTGAACTGATCGAGATCGCCAAGCAGAAGGCCCTGGATGAACGCGGAATCCAACTGCACGTCGAGGTGCAGATCGTGGGGGAAGATTGAGTGAATGAGAAACTGAACATCACCGTGATGCTGGGCGGGCCTTCCGCCGAGCGTGAGGTCTCGTTGAATACGGGCGGCGCCGTCGCCGACGCGTTGACCTCGCTCGGGCACCAGGTGACGCAACTGGACCCGATTCCCGGTGAGTGGCGATTGGAGGAGGCGACGCAGGTGGTCTTTCTCGCTTTGCACGGTGATTACGGTGAAGACGGCACGGTGCAGGTGGAACTGGATCGACTTGGCGTGCCGTACACCGGTTGTGGAGCCGCATCGAGTCGGATCGCTTTCGACAAGGTGCTGAGCAAGGAGCGGTTCGTTGAACACGGAGTTCCGACCTCGCCGTACGAAGTGTTGACCGCCCTGAGTTCCGTGGAGTTGGAGAACGAGTTTCGGCCGCCGGTGGTCTTGAAGCCGGTTTGCCAAGGATCAAGCGTCGGGTTGCAGTTTGTCGATCATGTGGCAGATTTCGACCGCCAGTTGAAGGAGGCCTTGCTCTATGGAGATCGGATCCTGATGGAACCGAAGATCAACGGACGCGAAATCACCGTTGGAATTCTCGATGGCGAAGCGCTCCCGATCGTGGAGATCCGTCCGAAGGAGGGCGCCTACGACTACCGGAACAAATATACGGTGGGCGCGACCGAATATTTCTGCCCTGCAGATTTCAGTGAGGAAGCAACCCGGCGCATTCAGGAGGCCGGTCTGGCCGCCTTCCGTTCCTTGGAATGTCGGGACTATGCCCGGGTGGACATGATGGTGCCGGCCAACGAAAACCCGCTGGTGCTTGAGGTGAACACCTTGCCGGGAATGACCGCGACCAGCCTGTTGCCCAAGGCCGCCGCCGC
The DNA here is from genome assembly GCA_049601855.1 of Limisphaerales bacterium. GTDB lineage: Bacteria > Verrucomicrobiota > Verrucomicrobiia > Limisphaerales > JAYPXF01. The sequence goes on from JBMYQZ010000424.1 coordinate 4,781, forward strand.
CGTGGGAATCAGTTACGAAGCTTTGTGCCAGCGAATGGTCGACCTTGCGCTCAAACGAGCGCCGGTCGCCGCCTGAAGAAAATGCCGATAAAAAAAGCGAAAAAGAAAAAGCGCACGACGAATCGCAAGAAGAGCGAGAAGAGTTTGTTGAACGTCTCCCTGCGCACCGACCAGGCGCGGGCGCAGCGTAACAAGACGCTCACCAACGTGTTCGGTGCCTTGTTCGGAGTGATCTTCATTGTGTTGCTCGTTTGGCGTGGCATCGATGTCGCGCTGGATGAATTCGTCTATTCGAATCCCGCCTTCAACGTCCGCAAACTCGAGGTCTCCACCGACGGGTATCTGACGCGCGAAACCATCCTGCATTGGGCTGACGTGAAGACCGAGGACAACCTCATGGCGCTCGATTTGAATCACATCAAGCGCAACCTGGAACGCGTGCCGGTGATCAAGACGGCTTCATTGGAACGCATTCTTCCCGATGTGCTTCGGGTGCGCGTCGCTGAACGGATGCCGGTTGCCC
>JBMYQZ010000425.1:0-5286 GCA_049601855.1 Limisphaerales bacterium
CTGGTCCGCCGCATCACCGGCCGGCAACAATACCAGGCCCGGGTTGGTGCAGAACTGCCCCATGCCCATGGTGACTGACCCAGCCAGGCCGCCCGCAATGGTTTCTCCATTCGCAGCCAAAGTCTCAGGGAGGATGAGGACCGGATTGATGCTGCTCATCTCGGCATAAACCGGAATCGGTTCGTCGCGTTCACTGGCCACCTTCATCAAGGCAAGCCCGCCGGCGCGGGAACCGGTAAAGCCGACGGCTTTCACCTGCGGCTGTTGCACCAAGGCAGTGCCGATCTCGCGGCCACTTCCGTAAACGAGCGAGAAAGTTCCCGCCGGCATGTCGCAACTCTTCACCGCAGCCAACACACAATGGCCGACAATCTCGGCCGTTCCCGGATGCGAATGGTGGGCCTTGACGATCACCGGACAACCCGCAGCAAGCGCAGCAGCGGTATCACCACCGGCAACGGAAAACGCCAACGGGAAATTGCTGGCGCAAAAGACAACCACCGGTCCCAGCGGCTGGAACAGTGAGCGAACATCCGGCTTCGGCAGCGGTTCACGATCGGGCTTGGCCGTATCAATGCGCGCATCGACCCAGGAGCCTTCCTCAATCAGGTCGGCGAACATCCGCAATTGGCCGACGGTCCGCCCGGTCTCACCCCGCACCCGCGGCTCGGGCAAGGCCGTTTCTGACGGCATGCGTTCGACGAGATCTTCCACGGCGGCGTTTATGTTGTCCGCGATGGCACGAAGGAAGGCGGCACGTTCCCTGCCGGACTTGGCGCGATAGATCGGGAAAGCGATCGCCGCCTGCGAAGCGATCGCGCTGGCATCGTCAGCGGTTGCGCCGACATAGGGCGGCTCCAGCTTGTCACCGTTGGCCGGATTGATGCCGTTGAAAGTTTTGCCGGAATCGGAAGCGGTCAGGCCGCCCAATAGAGATCGTCCAGTAAGTTGCGTGTTCATTTATGCTAGGTTCCAAGGATAACGGTAATTGGCTTCGAGGAGTTGGGCGGCTTCAGCGTCGCCCTTGATGGTTTCCTTCTTCGGATCCCACTTGAGTATGCGGCCGAGCTTGGCAGAGATGTTGCCGAGGTGACCGGGTGTGATCGAACGATGACCGGTCTCGGCGGAGCAGATGCATTCCTTTCGCGTCTTCACTCCATCGATAAAATTCTGTGTGTGATCGTCGGAGGCGTAAGCCTTGAAATCGCCGGCAACAAATCCTTCCTTGGCCCACTCCTTATTCGAGGCATCCAGTTTGCCGCGATTCACGTAGACCCAGCCATCTTCGCCGATCCACTTGGTGCCCTTCTCGTGCTTGGTCGAGATCACGATCTCAAGGCCGCCGGCGTACTTGCTGTGAACCTCGTAATCAACGGCGGCGTCGTAAACCTTCGTCTTGGTTGGCCAGGTCCAGTTCTTGGCGTGCACTTCGGTCGGACCGGTCTGGTCCAGGCCGAGCCCCCAATGCGCGATGTCGTTGTGGTGACCAATCCAGTCCATCAACTGCCCACCGCCATAGGCGAGATTCCAACGCCAGTTGCGATGATGACGGGCAAAAATGTAGGGCAGCTTTTCGCTCGGCCCACACCAGGTGTTGTAATCGAGATTGGCAGGTGGCTCGCGCATCTCCTTGTCGTCCACGACTACATCATCGTGACCAGATGGCAAACCGACTTCCACACGGGTGACTTTGCCGATCAAGCCATTGCGAACAACTTCGACTGCCTGACGGAAATTCCAGGTGGAGCGTTGCTGCGAACCTACTTGAAAAATCCGTTTCCGCTTCGCCACCTCGCGATAAACCAGCTGTCCTTCCCGGAAATAGTGCGTCATCGGTTTCTCGCAATAAACATCCTTGCCGCTCCGCAACGCCGCGAGGCACTGCAAGGCATGCCAATGATCCGGCGTGGCCACGATCACCGCGTCGATGTCTTTGCGCACACAGAGATTGCGATGATCAGCGTAAACATCGCAGCCCTTGTACACACCGGAGGGTTTATTGTGTTTATAACGCTCCTCGACCGCCTGCTTGCCAATGGTTGTTCCGAACTTGGCGCGCCCTTCGCCCCACTTGCCATCACGCCAATGCACGCCCTGCACATCGCACAAGGCCATCATCTGCACGTCCTTGCGTCCCAGAAACCCACGCATCACACCCATACCACGACCACCCAGGCCAATGGCACCCATGGTGATGCGGTTGCTCGGTGCGACCGTGCCGGCCTTGCCGAGAGCGGAAGAAGGAACGAAATACGGCAGCGCCAATGCGGACGCGGTCGTAGCGAGAAATCGACGGCGATTCGAGGAAGTCTTCATGGTAACGCGGCGCGTATTAACCATGAATCAATGAACCTTGTCACGTCGAAGAACGGCCACCCACAAATCCTCGACGACACGGCGGCCTCCCACTAGCGTCCGCGAAACCTCAGAGGACAAAATGGGAACAGGGAAAGCGTTCGATCGCATCATCGTGGGCATGTTCGAGAACCAGTACCGCAGCTAGGTGATGCGGGATCCGTTCATGCAGAAACTGGCCGCCGCCGGCTGCAAACTGACCAACTATTTCGGGGCGTTTCATCCCTCGCAGACCAACTACCTGGCTTCCGCCGCCGGCGAGATCTGCGCAGTGACGAACCACACGCCTCCTGCGAGCCCATTGCCCCAGCAAACCATCGTGGATCTGCTGGAACCCGGCGGTGTTTCCTGGAAGGCCTATATGGAGGGCTAAAGCATCGATCCCAGCGGAGCCCTCGCCATCACGAGCAGAGGAAGCGAGTTGATCTACGTGTTACAGGAAGCCGGCGGAACGGCACTGCAGTTCGCGACCGGTGGCTACGTCTCGGATTAGCCCAGTTTGTCCAAACGCCCCGTGCTGTCGCCGAACCGGCTCTCCTTCAAGCCCATCCGATCCGTCAGCGAAAGAAACAGATTATTCATCGGCGTCCGGCTGGGAGCGACCAGATGACGCCCCGTGCTGATCGGGCCGCCACCGCGCCCGGCCAGAATGGTCGGCAAGTTGTAATGTGAGTGGCGATCGCCGTCAGCCAGGCCGGAGCCGTACATGATCATACAATTGTCGAGCAGTCGACGATCCCCTTCTCGCTCGGCCTTCAGTTTGTCGAGGAAGTAGGCGAATTGCTCGACATGAAAGCGATCGATCTTCGCGATGCGCGACAACTTCCCGGCGTCGCGGCCGTGATGCGAAATCCGATGATGCGCATCCCGCACGCCGATAAACGGATAGCTCCGGTCACTACCATCATGCGCGAGCAGAAAAGTGCAGATGCGGGTGGTGTCCGTTTGGAACGCCAAGGTCATCAGGTCGAACATCATCCGGATCTGCTGCTGAAACCCAGCCCCCTCGCGAATGGCCTGACGTTGCTCGCCGACCGACAATGACGCATCAAACTTCCGGCTGTTCTCGATCCGCTTCTCCACGTCTCGAACCGCCGTCAGGTATTCGTCCAGCTTGCGGCGATCAGTGGCGCCGAGCTTCTTCTGCAGCTGCTTCGCATCCTCCATCACGAAATCGAGAATGCTGCTTTGGTAATCCCGTTCGCGGGCCCGCACTTTGGGATCGGTCGCTTCGTCACCACTGCCAAACAAGCGATCGAAAGCCAGACGCGGGTTTGACTCCGGCGCCATCGGGGTGGTCGCCGACCGCCAGGAAAGATTATACTGATAAGCACAGCTGTAACCGGAATCGCAACGACCCGATTGCCGTGCGCGATCGCAGCTCAGTTCGAGGGAGGGAAGGCGCGTGAGATGCCCCACCTTCTTCGCCGCCACTTGGTCGATGGAGATTCCCACGCGAATATCCGACCCGGCTGTCTTTCTCGCGCGCACCCCGGTCAGATAGGTCGCATTCGCCCGTGCATGATCCCCCGCTCCATCGCCACCGGCCGTCCCGGATTGTTGTCCCAAACCACTGATCACCATCAGATCACGCTGATGTGCTGCCAAGGGCTGTAAAGTTGGCGACAACTTGAAACTCGACCCCTCGCCATTCGGTGTCCAAGTCTGCATGTTCTTGCCGTTCGGGACGTAGACGAATGCAATCCGCACCGGCGACTTCGAATTGGTCGTCGCCCCCATGACATCCATCAGCGGCAATGCCATGCTCGCCCCGACACCACGCAAAGCGGTGCGCCGGGAAATCTTCCAACGCTGGTTAATGAAGTTCGCCATGACTCAACTACGACGCACGATAGCCCGGATTGTTCGAACGACAAAGATCACAGATTCGCAATCTCCTTCACCAGACCGAGCCAGCGCAGCTCTTTGTCGCGCAAACCAGCGATCTTCTCGAGACGAGCATCACCGACGATGGGGGCGTATTGATTCGTCAACGCCCGGCAAGACAGGCGCCGCAAGTGTCGATCAGGTTCCCCTGCGAACTCGACCGTTTCAAAATCGAAAACCAACAACGGGTCGTGACCGTCCGGAGCAGTATTCAGGGAAACCTTAAGTTCGCGGACGATCGGATTCACGATCTTTGAGGTTTCACTGCCTTCAAATTCTTTCAGCACTTCCTTCTCCGCCTGCCGAATCTCGCTGTTGAGCTGCATGTCGTTCACCTTCTCGCCGAGGGAACGGAGACCAAATTTCGAAACCGCGCCGGCGATCCCCGGCAACAAGGCCTGCGCCGCAATGCCGGCGCCCACCAAAGGATTGATGAACGCCGCCAAGCCGCCAATCAGCAGCATCCCGTTGGTGACCTTGCCGTCGATTTTGTCAATCTTGTCCGCCAATTCGATCATTGAATCTCCACTCCGCTCTTTCTCCTCATCCACCGAATCACCGGCCTGATCGCGCAGCAATTTCTTCACGAGTTCCTCCGTGCTCTCGTGCGGCAGGTGGAAGAAACGTTTCTTGGGAAGATCGTTGATTGGTGGCACGTCATTCGGCAGACAACGAAAGCTGTGCAGGGCGTATCCAGCCTCCGACGCGCGGTACGGAATGACGAAGTAATGCTTCTCATCGTACTGCTGCTCCTCTTCCGGTCCGGAAACCAACAACACGCCGAGATACGGGAGCTTACCGACGGAGGCCGTCACCATATCCAACGGCTTTGAGAGCACCGCGCTCTCGATCGTTTCCTTCACCGCGTTGACCGCCTTGTCGAAATACTCGCGCATGTCGGAGGCGATCCTGCTCCATCGTCCTGCGTTGACAAGCCAACGCTACTCAAACACGACCGACACACGGGTCATCGCAGCGGCGAACAGCGGAATCAACGCCACGAGGAACAACTCCAGCCGGACTCCATATTTCAAGCCCACCGGC
>JBMYQZ010000426.1:0-4921 GCA_049601855.1 Limisphaerales bacterium
GAGCACGGCCTCGCGAAAATCGATCTCAAGATCGTAACGCAGGTCTGATCCACGGCGGGGACCGGCCTGATTGCCGCGACCGCCGCCGCCGCCGAATAGTTCGTCGAAGATGCCGCCCCCGCCCCCGCCGCCGCCGAAGACCTCGCGAAAAACGTCGAAGGGATCGTGGAATCCCCCCCCACCACCAAATCCGCCACCGCCACCGCCACCGCCCTTGCTGAAGGCTGCATGGCCAAACTGATCGTAGGCCGCCTTTTTCTGATCGTTGCTCAGAACCTCGTAGGCTTCACCAATCTCCTTGAAACTTTCTTCGGCCTCCTTGTCACCGGGATTCTTGTCCGGATGGTATTTGATCGCCAGCTTGCGATAGGCCTTCTTGATCTCGTCCGCGCTGGCGCCCTTTTGGACCCCAAGCACTTCGTAGTAGTCGCGTTTGCTGCTCATTCAGCGTCTTTCTCCGAGGCGGGATCTTTCGGTTCCCCAGTGTCGTCCTTCGGATCCTCGACCGATTTCGGCCCGGGCTTCTTGGCCACAATCACCGAAGCCGGACGGATCAGGCGGTCCTTCAACTTGTAACCCTTGCGCAACTGTTGCAGAACCTTGCCTTCCTCCACTTCGTCAGTCTCCTCCTGCGACATGGCTTCCTGCCAGGTCGGATCGAAATCCTTGCCAGCTGCATCAAGTTCCTCGACGTTCATGTCCTTCAGCACGCCTTGGAACTGCGTCAGAATCATATTGATGCCAACCTTCAGCATCTCGACGTCCTGCTTCGCGGACGACTCCGTGGCCGCCACCGCCATGGTAAAGCTGTCGAGCACGGGCAACAGTCTCCCGATAAAACGTTCATTGGCGTAACGCACCGCTTCATCCTTCTCGCGCACGGATCGCTTCTTGTAGTTATCCATTTCGGCGGTCATCCGCAGGACCCGTTCCCAGTTTTCTTCAGCCTTGGAGGCTTTTTCCTTCAACGCCTTGAGCTCGTCATCCAACAATTCCGTGCCATTGCCCCCAGTCGATTGCGCTTCCGCGACTTTGGCGGATTCGGTTTCTTCGGGCTGTTCGTTCGTTTCTTCTGAATCTTTCTTGCTCATCTTTTCCAATGCGAAAAGCGGGAAGCATAACCAGTGAGCCCCCGCTCCGCAACAGCCGGAGACAAATAGTCACTTTTTCACTCCCGTCAAGCGGTGTTCGCATTGATTAAACGACATTGATTTATCGTCCTCAATCGGCAACAAGCACGTCCCATCCATGAAAATCAAGACCACCCTCCTCGCTTTCGCCCTCACTTTTGCCCTCGGTGCCACTGCCGCCCCAAAACCCTTACCGCTCCGCGCGTTGTTGATCACCGGCGGTTGCTGCCATGACTACAAGATGCAGAAAGACATCCTGAAGAAAGGCCTTGAGGCGCGCGCGCATGTCGTCGTCGACCAGATTCATTCCGACGACAAATCCACCAACCCTCCACTGGAAAACTACGGTAATCCCGACTATGCCAAGGGCTACGACGTCATCATCCACGATGAATGCGCCGCCAAGATGGACGACGTCAAAACCGTCAACGGCGTCCTCGCACCACACAAGCAAGGCATCCCTGGCGTCAACCTCCACTGCGCCATGCACAGCTTCCGCGTCGCCAATCCCCGCGAGAAACAGGAACCGGGCAGCGAAGGCGCCATCTGGTTCGACTACCTTGGCCTCCAATCCAGCGGCCATGGCCCCAAGGCCCCGGTGAAGATCGAATATTCCAAGCATCATCCCATCACCCAAGGCCTCAAGAATTGGACCACCGGACCTGAAGAACTCTACAACAACGTGTTCGTCCACCCCTCCGCCACCCCCCTCTCCATCGGACATCAAACGCAGAAGCCACGCAAGAATCGCAAGACCGGCAAGCTCAAAGCTGGTGCAAAAGCCGTGGAAGCCAACGCCGTCATCACCTGGATCAACGAATACAAAGGTGCCCGCGTCTTCAGCACCACCATGGGGCACTACAACGAAACCGTCGCCGACGACCGTTACCTAGACCTCGTCACGCGCGGATTGCTGTGGTCCTGCGACAAGTTGAACGAGAAATATTTGAAGGATTGAGAATTCACGCCCTTGGATTCGAGAAAACCGCTGGGCCACAAAACGGCGTATTACGGTCAAGCTATCGATTCATCAGGTTTCCCAGCGCGAGCCCGCCCCACGCGGCCAGGATACACAGGATCGCCGATCCGACGGCGTAGCCAAAGGCGAGGCCGCTGGTTCCGGATTTCATCAAGTTGACCGTCTCCAGACTGAAGCTGGAAAAAGTCGTATAGCCACCCATCAATCCGGTCATGAAGAAGAACTTGCCGCCCTGGCCCAGCGGCCAGCGCCCTTCTCCTGCGGTCGTGGCGAAGATGAATCCGATCAAAAGGGAACCGGTGATGTTGGCAAAGAGAGTACCTACGGGAAATGCACTGCCGAAGCGCAGCGCCAATCCGTAGGAAACCCCATAGCGTGCCATTCCACCCAACGCACTGCCTAATCCGATGAGGAGGACGTGCGTCATGAGGGGAAAGTATTCAGTAATCGGTGATCAGTCATCAGGGTGCGCACATGGTACGCGACAGCTGAAACTGAATACTGATTGCTGTTCACTGATTACTCCTTCTTCTCTTCCTTCTTCTGCACTTTCGACTGGATGTGCAGATCGCGGAGTTGACGGGGTTCGACCGCTGCCGGGGAATGGGACATGAGGTCCGTGCCCTTGGCGGTTTTGGGGAAGGCGATGACGTCGCGAATGCTCTCAGAACCGCAGAGCAAGGCCATCAGGCGATCGAAGCCGAGGGCGATCCCACCGTGCGGCGGTGCACCGAAGCGAAACGCGTCGAGCATGTAGCCGAAGCGGCTCTCGATCGTCTCATCGTCAAGCTGCAGGACATCTTTGAAGACTCTCTGCTGCAACTCGCGGTTGTGAATACGAATGGAGCCTCCGCCGAGTTCAACACCGTTCACCACGCAGTCGTAGTGTTGACCACGAACGCGCTTGGGATCGCTCGTGAGAAATTCGACATCTTCATCCACAGGCGCGGTGAAAGGATGATGACTGGAATACCAGCGGTTCATTTCCTTGTCGAAGGCGAGCAACGGGAATTCGATCACCCACATGAAATCGAAGCGCTCGGGATCGATGGTGATCTTTCCGTCCTTCTTCAGAACATCGGCCGCGTAGAGACGAATGTGGCCGAGAATTTCGCAAGCGGTCAGCCACTGATCGGCGGCAAAGAGGATCAAGTCGCCCTCTTCGATCTCAAGCTTGTCAATCAGCGCCTGTTTCTCTTCTTCGCTGAAGAATTTGACGATCGGAGATTTCCACTGGCCGTCTTCGACCTTGATGTAGGCAAGCCCCTTCGCGCCGTGACTTTGCGCATATTCGGTCATCGTCTCCATCTGGCCCTGGGTCACGCAGGCGAGTTGTTTGACGTTCATCGCCTTGACGACGCCGCCCTTTTTCACACAGCCGCTGAAGACCTTGAACTGGCTGGCCTTGAACTCCTCAGTGAAGTCCTTGATCTCCATACCGAAGCGGGTGTCCGGTTTGTCGGAGCCGAAACGATTGATCGCTTCTTCAAAACTCATGCGCGGAAACGGCGTGGGAATATCCACGCCTTTGGCACTCTTCCAAATACGGGCGAGCAATCCTTCGATCAACGCGTAGACGTCCTCACGATCGAACCAACTGGCCTCGATGTCGACCTGGGTGAACTCAGGTTGGCGATCAGCGCGCAAGTCCTCGTCGCGGTAGCAACGGGCAAGTTGAAAATATTTCTCCACACCACTGACCATCAGAATCTGCTTATACTGCTGCGGCGACTGCGGCAACGCGTAGAACTCGCCGGGATGGATCCGACTGGGGACGAGAAATTCGCGAGCGCCTTCCGGCGTGGACTTGAAGAGCGTGGGGGTTTCGATCTCGAGGAAGCCCTGCTCCTCCATGAACACCCGGGCGGCCGTGGCCACCCGACTGCGCAGGCGCATGTTGTGCACCATCTCGGGCCGGCGCAGGTCGAGATAACGATACTTGAGCCGCAATTCCTCGTGCACCTTGGCGGCGACTTCCGGGTCATCGACAGGAAAAGGCAGGACGTCGGCGGCATTCAACACCTCCATGAATTCGACCATCACTTCAACGAGGCCGGTCTCGATCTTGGTGTTCTCAGTGTCCTTCGGCCGCATGCGCACCTTGCCGGAAACCTCGATGACACTCTCGCTATGAAGATGCGTCGCCTGATCAAAGAGTTCAGTCGGCACATCGGTCGGATCGAAGACCGCCTGGGTCCGACCTTCGCGATCGCGGACGTCGATAAACAACACACCACCAAGGTCGCGCTTGGAGTGCATCCAACCGCTGATCGTCACTTCCTGTCCGGCATGTTCCGGACGCAATTCGTTGCAATGATGGGTTCTCTTCATCTGTAAATTCCCGTGTTTCTGCCGTTTCGAGAGAAACAGAGCCGCGGATGGTGGCGACTCGAATCAGGGATTTCAAAGGATTTCTGGGCAAAAACGCGCTTTTCAGCTACGAAGCGAACGCACATGCGACACCTGCCGATCAATTCGAAGCTTTTCACCGAAAACCGCAAGCGCCTGACCGAACTGCTCCCGCCCGGTTCACTCGCAGTGGTCAACGCCAACGACGTGCCCGTCACCAACGCCGACGGAACGACAGGGATGATCGCCAACTCTGATCTCTTCTACCTCACCGGTATCGAACAAGAGGAGAGCATTCTGGTGCTCTTCCCCGACGCGCACGAGGAGAAGCACCGCGAGATCCTGTTTCTGCGTGAACCCAATGAGCACTTGAAACTTTGGGAGGGCTATAAGCATTCCGTTGAAGACGCGCAAAAGATCTCCGGCACCACCGAGATCAAGTGGCTATCCGACTTCCCTGTTT
>JBMYQZ010000426.1:4931-5266 GCA_049601855.1 Limisphaerales bacterium
GATGATGTGTGAATGCGAACAGGTTTTCCTCAACAGCAACGAACACCGGCGTGCTGCCGTCGAGGTTCAAACCCGCCAAGCGCGCTTTGTTCAGGAATGTCAGGAACAGTTCCCTCTGCACGATTATCGCCGTCTCGCCCCCCTGCTCCATCAACTGCGCGCCGTAAAGAGCACGGAGGAGCTCAAACTGATAAAGCAGGCCTGCAGCATCACGCGAAAGGCATTCCTTCGTGTTCTCAAGAAAACCAAGCCCGGTGTTTTCGAGCACGAGATCGAAGCGGAATTCGCCCATGAATTTGTCCGCAATCGCGCGAAATTCGCCTACTCACCCATTA
>JBMYQZ010000427.1:0-5260 GCA_049601855.1 Limisphaerales bacterium
GTAGGATTTAACGTCGCTCTTCAAGATCCGGCCTTTGCGACCGGACCCGGTTACCAAGGTCAGATTCACCCCGAACTCACGGGCAACGCGGCGAACCGAGGGAGACGCGTAGATGGATCCGTTCTCAGGAATCTCGACTGGCGGAAGCGGCGGTTTCTTTTCTGTTGGTGCCGGCGAGATTGCGGCGGCATCCTGCTTGGGCTCCTCCACAGCCGGTTCTTCCACCTTGGCCCCCGGCGGGGCCTCTGGCTTCGCCGGTTCAGCGTCGCTCTCTGTCGCGACAACTTGAATCGAGCCAATCGAATCACCCTGTTTGATTTTGCCACCGACCGCCGCGGTGATCTCCGTGATCACTCCGGCAAAAGGAGCCGGGATATCCATGGTCGCCTTCTCCGTTTCCACGGAAACAACGCCTTGCTCCAGTTCGACCGAGTCGCCCACTTCCACGAGGATTTCAATGATCTCCACTTCGTTGCCGCCGACGTCTGGCACGAGGATTTGTTTTATCTCAGACATGTTCTTTGCTTGTTGGATAGCTTGAGCCAGACGGGTCAGGCATAGAGTGGGTTAATTTTTTCTGAATCAATGTTGAACCGCTTGATGGCGTCCGCCACCAGGGCGCGTTTCACATCCCCCCGGTTCGCCAGTTCAAAGAGCGCTGCCACCACGATATAGTGTGCGTTGATTTCGAAATGCGTGCGCAGATTCTCCCGACTATCACTGCGGCCATACCCGTCTGTTCCCAGGCAGCGGTATTCCGTATCAATGAAGGCACGAACCTGATCCGAATAGGCTTTCACGTAGTCAGTCGCGGCGATGGCCGGGCCCGCCTCTTTCTTGATCACGGTCGAGATGTAGGGTGTCTTCTGATCTTTCTCAGCGTGCAGCATATTCCATCTCGTCGCGTCCTGTCCGTCGCGGGCCAGTTCATTGAACGAGGTGACAGAATAGACGTCGCTGGAGACTTGGTAATGCTTCGCCAACAAGCGCGCGGCTTCACGAACTTGAATCAAGATCGTACCCGAGCCCAGGAGTTGAACATTGGCGGCCGGCTTTTTCTTGCCGGTCCCGACGGTATCGAGCTGGTAGATGCCTTTGATGATTCCTGCAACCACCTCTTTGGCCTTGGGAATCGCGGGCTGTTGGTATCCTTCATTCATCAGGGTCAGGTAGTAAAAGATGTTCTCCTTTTCCTGATACATCCGGCGCAGGCCTTCCTGAATAATCACGGCCACCTCATACCCGTAGGTCGGATCATAGGTCAGACAGTTCGGGATGAGGTTGGCCTGCACATGGCTGTGCCCATCCTGGTGCTGCAATCCTTCACCGTTCAACGTGGTCCGGCCCGCAACCGCCCCCATCAGAAAGCCTCGTGCCTGACTGTCGCCCGCAGCCCAGGCGAGATCGCCGACCCGCTGAAACCCAAACATGGAGTAGTAGGTGTAAAACGGAATGGTCGTCAGATTGCAGGTGGAATACGACGTGCCGGAGGCGAGCCAAGAAGCCATCGCGCCGGCTTCGTTGATTCCTTCCTGCAGCACCTGCCCCTTGCGGTCTTCCCGATAGTAGGCGACCTGATCCGCATCCTGCGGGACGTAATTCTGCCCTTCATGAGCATAGATCCCCACTTGGCGGAACAGACCTTCCATCCCGAAGGTCCGGGCTTCATCCGGGATGATCGGTACGATGCGTGAACCGATCTTCTTGTCTTTCAACAGGCTGTTGAGGATACGAACGAAGCACATCGTCGTCGAAATCTCCCGGTCACCGGATCCCTTCAGGACTCCGTCGAACAGGCTTAGCGGTGGTATCTCCAGGGTCTCCTCCGCATTCGGACGACGTGCGGGCATGGACCCGCCAAGAGCCGCCCGGCGCTCGTGCACGTATTTCATCTCGGCACTGTCTTCTGCAAAGCGATAGAACGGCAGGTCCTCCACTTCCTCATCAGAAACCGGAATGTTGAAGCGGTCGCGGTACTCGCGGACAGCATTCATGTCCATCTTCTTGACGTTGTGAGCGATATTCAAACCCTCACCCGCATCGCCCAAGCCGAAGCCCTTGACCGTCTTGGCAAGAATAACGGTGGGCCGCCCCTTGGTTTCCGTAGCACGTCTGTAGGCGGAATAGACCTTCACCGGATCGTGACCGCCGCGGTTGAGCCGCCAGATATCTTCATCCGACATGTTGGCGACCATGGCGGCGGTTTCCGGATACTTTTTGAAGAAATGCTCACGCGTGTAAGCGCCGCCTTTGGCCTTAAAATTCTGGTATTCGCCATCGACGGTTTCGTTCATCAGTTGCAGCAACTTGCCCGAAGTATCCCGCGCCAGGAGCGGATCCCAGTATCTGCCCCAAATCACCTTGATCACTGACCAACCGGCACCGCGAAACGTGCCTTCCAGCTCCTGAATGATTTTCCCGTTCCCTCGAACCGGCCCGTCGAGACGCTGCAAGTTGCAGTTGATGATGAAGGTCAGATTGTCCAGATCCTCCCGGGAAGCCAAGCCCAGCGCCCCGAGCGACTCCGGCTCATCCGTCTCGCCATCGCCCATGAAGCAGTAAACTCGTTGCCCGGAACAATCTTTGATCCCCCGATCAGTCAGATATTTCAAAAACCGGGCCGTGTAGATGGCCTGGAGAGGCCCGAGCCCCATCGAGACCGTCGGGAATTGCCAGAAATCCGGCATCAAATGCGGATGAGGATACGAAGACAATCCGTTCCCGCCGCATTCCTGGCGGAAATTGTTCATCTGCTCCTCCGTCAAATTCCCTTCGAGAAAGGCGCGACTGTAGATGCCCGGTGAGATATGCCCCTGATAGAAGACGAAATCCCCGTTTGAATCTTCGTTGGCGGCCTTGAAGAAGTGATTGAACCCCACATCGTAGAGCAAACCCGAGGAAGCAAAGCTGCCGATATGACCCCCAAGCTCCAAATTCTTGCGCGATGCCCGCAACACCAACACCAGAGCGTTCCAGCGAACCACCGCACGAATGCGTCTTTCAATCGTCCGATCCCCCGGCATTTCGGGTTCCTGCCCCGGTGGAATGGTATTCACATACGCCGTCGTTGCATCAAACGGGATGTGCACGCCCCCACGCCTGGAGCGGTCAATCAGGGCTTCCAGAATGTCGTGTGCCCGCTGCGGGCCGTCCCGTTCCAGAACTGCTTCGATCGACTCAAGCCATTCCTTCGTTTCCTCGGAATCGACATCAATATTGCGGAAATCTGACATAAATTTGATCAAGTATTACGGCGTTTTTGAAATGCGCTAAGGAAATTGCTCAACGACACTGCATTTGCGGCCGAGAGCTGTCCGGTTGGCCCTGCTCGTCATCGAGGATCAGCCAGAGCGCTCAAGTGCCGCTGACCAGTTGGGAACCCAATCCATCGGAAAAGGGGCAGACCGATCATTGAAGAATCTGAATACTGCTTCTTGGAGATTTCTCCGTTACGCACTGGCTTCCACGATCGACTGAAATCGAGTCTCGTCCGCCGCCACCTTGAACCCCGTTGCGAATGTCACCAATGCCGCCGTCGCGCGCTCGACTCTTCCAAGTCATTAGAGGCAAAATCAGCGCCGATGAACACCCTGCGACAGACCATCCACGTGTTGTCCGTGCTCGCGTGGGCGTTGTGGATGGGCGGGTTTACCTTTTTCACCTCCGTCTCCCTGCGCGTCGCCCACAAGGTGTTGAGTGAAGCGCAGGAGTTCGGCTACGTCACCCAGGTGGTCACCGACCGCTTGAACGTGATCGGTCTGATCGCATCGCTCTTGTTGCTCGCACAATTGGCGACCCATTGGCAGGTCCTCGTCCGGTGGCGACGATTCTTTCTCGGTTTCACCGGGTTGATCCTGGCCGCCACCCTGGCGTATTTGTTCAACCTCCACCACGCGCTCGAGGCCGTGGTGGATTTCGAACAACGTGTGGTGATCGATGCCGACGCCTTTGAGCCGGTCCACCGCCGCTACAAACAGGTCGCCAGCGTCCAATGGCTGGCGGCTGTGCTCCACCTGACGGTGATGCTCACGGCCAGTCGCTCAGAGAGCCGCGCGGATCAGGACGCGCAGTGATTCCGGACCGATGATTGAAGAATACGGAACCGACAACAGACAAAGGAATGAACCGCGGATTCCTCGGATCGCCCCGAGCGGCAAAGCCGCAACCGATTGGCTGGGGATCAACCACGGAAGGAACGGAATCTACGGAATTGGTACGAGATGACCTATTCTTTTCGTTCCGTGTCTTCCGTTCCTTCCGTGGTTGAAAATATCGAGTCCATCCTCTGCCCCTTCAGGGATTTTTGCACAGAAAACAAGAATCTCACAGATAGTGGTACGGATTCAGCCGCATTAGAAACGAGCCGAGGTCTTGATAGTGCTGTTCAGCCAAACATTCTCAAACGTCCAGGCCTGGGAGTTGGGTGAGAACTGGAACTGGACAAGGCTTATGGCTCTGCCTCAATTTCCGGATGCGGATCCGCATATGATGACCGATAAAACAACAGATCAAACAAGACGTTCATTTCTGAAGACAACCAGCGCTGTTGGGGGAGCAGTCGCCAGTGGTTTGCAGCCGGCAACGTTGCTGGCGCAAGCGCGCAAGCGGACTGTGCTGAAGGCCGGCGACCTTGAGACTTCACTCAAGATACTCAACCTCTTCAGCGAGAAACCGGAGACGGTCAACAAACTCTACAGCGCGATCTACGCCGCGTTGAAGACGTCTCCAACGACCCGCTTTGAAGCCGTGAGCACGGACACAACCGTGCAGGCGCTTTGCCAGGAGCTGAAACGAAACCATCTGGGCGGACCCATGCTGGGTAATCTGAAAGAGGATGGCGCTTCGGTATGGGTGCGCACGCTGAAGCCCGCCAAGGTGGTGGTGAAGGTAAGCGTCAACGGAGAGACCAAGTCCTTCGGCCCGGTTGAGAGTTCTTTTGACTCCGACCTGACGGCGACAGTGGAGGTGACCGGCTTGCCCCCGGGAACGACGTCCTCCTACCAGGTCTTCGTCGACGGCAAAGAGGTTGCGGCTCCGGATCATGCCGCGATCCGGACGCCAGCTGCCAATAACAACGAAGCCTGCAACATCGTCTTCGGCACCTGCCAGCATCGCTGGGGGTTGGGGAATCACAAACTCGCGGACCAGATCGTCAGGCGTAAGCCACTCGCATTCCTGAACTACGGCGACATCGCCGTCCAGGATCGCCGGGCTGACTTCGGCATGCAACGGGCCGACTATGCACTCCGGGACTTTCATC
>JBMYQZ010000428.1:0-5257 GCA_049601855.1 Limisphaerales bacterium
GTGACGGGGTCGAATGGCGTCGAGGCCAGGATGGTGACGGGGTCGAATGGCGTCGAGGCCAGGATGGTGACGGGGTCGAATGGCGTCGCGGATCGGAGGTCCGGAAGGATACCGACGGGGATGGGAGAATCGACGAGGTGCGCTACGAATCGAAGCACGTGACCAACGAATTTCTGGTGAAACGTGACACCAACGGCGATGGCAAGCTGAACATGCGTTACATCTTGCGAGATGGGATCGCGGTGGAGATCACCTACATCAACGAGGCAGTGGAGAAACCGTGAGGTTCAAGCAGCAGCGTGGATGACTAGCTTGAGGGGGCCGACCTGGATGGAGCTTTCGTTTCTCAGCGGCGTGCGTTTCTGAGATTCGGCGTCCACGTATTCGACGGCACCGTCGGCGAAGACGACGTGGGAGTGCCGTTCGCCGAGTCCGCGAATGTAGATTTCATCATCGCGCCCGCCGCCGATGTAGATTGGTTGGGAGCCGAGATTGAAGAAGCTGCTTTCATTCGGTGACCAGACGACCTCGAGGCTGGCTTCGCGGAAGATCTTCTCCACGACCACCATGACGAAACCGAGCGAGGCGCCCAGAATGCCGACGCCGATCATCAGGCCGAAGGTTTCTCTCGCAAGTTTGGATGACCCGGGGAGCAAGTCAGTGATGGCATTGACGACGATGAGAAATATCAGGCCTCCGACGGTGCCACCGATGAACCCACCCAAGGCGCCTTTGATCGCGCCGAAGTTTGCCATGGCGCGAGAAAGGAACGCACCCAACAGCCCGCCCATGACGCCCCAGCAGAGAGCCTGAACGATGGCGCCGGTCCAGCCCTCCAGATCGGGGCGCATGTTGAAAATGGCCTGGGCAACTCCGCCCGAAACCGCTCCGGCAAGGATGCCGATCAAGACTCCGCTCGAGAAAACGCGCGGACTCAGTCGTCGGCGTTCGTAAAAGTCATTGGCGACGAAGAGTGAGCCGGTCAGGAGGGAAGCAGTGAGGGCGGTCCAGATCACCTGCTCGATAATGACCTGCCAGTTGTGTTCGTCCCCGACGCCCGGGGTCAACAGGCTGAGCAAAGTGCCCGCCATACCACCGACCAGACCGAAGGCGGAAAAGAGCAGCCACTTCTGGGACTTGAGTCGGCCGATGAAGTCAGACTTGGACGCGCCCGTCATCCGATCCTGTTCCTGCGGTGCGGCGGGCGCAGCCGGCGCCTCGGGCTGCCCGGCGGGCATACGGTCCTGCTCTTGGGAGTCGCCGGGGTAGATTTCCTGATCCATCGGGGTTTCAGAGGGTTTTCGAGGCCCGTTGGTTACAACTAGCTCGCGTTGCGAACGGCTTCCTTCTTGTCCTCGAAGCGGCTCTCAATCTTGGCTCTTTCAGAGGCGAGCTGTTGCTGGAGGATTTCGACTCCGTTTTCGTCGCCCTGTTCGCGGGCGGCATCGAGCTTGGATTGAAAGGCGATCTCCTCCTCGGCGATCTTGGCCTTCATCTGGCTGTTGAGCTCGGCGATCTCGGCCTTTTTTTCGTCGGAAAGCTTTTCGCTGGGAGCGGCCTTGTCGAGGCGTTCCATCGCAAGTTCGTAGGCGGACTTCATACCTTCAGTTAATCAGGGCGACCGAATCAGTCGATAGAAATCTGAACTTCGCCGTTCTCGACCTGCACGTCGTACTTGGCCACGGAACATCCGGGCACGGTCAATCCCTTGCCGGTCTTGATTTCGAATTCCCAGCCGTGCATTGGGCACGCGACGCGATCGCCGTCGATCCAACCTTCACCCAGCGGGGCGCCGACATGCGGACAGGTGTCGTCGATGGCGAAGTAATTTCCGTCGAGATTGAAGAGAGCGATGCGGCGGTCATCGAGGGACACGCGCATGCCTTTTCCGGGTTCAAGTTGTTTGGCTTCAGGAACGGGGTGGAATGGCATGGGTCAGAGCTTCTTGTTTTTCTTCCAGGGCATGTCCGGGAACTTCTCGGGGAGCTTGAATGCTTCGGGCTTCGGTTCGGCCATCTTCAACTCCGGGTCGGCTGGTGCGTCCGGGTTGGCGCCGGGCGGAGCCATGTTGTCCTTCCAACCTGCGATGCGGGCCTGCAGGCCGTGATGTTCGGCGGTCGTCTTGTCACCGGACTTCATGTAGAAGAGCGAGAGGTTGGTGTGGACGAGTTGTTCGTTGGGTTTGAGCTTCTCGGCCTTGTGTCCTTCGACGATCGCGGTGGCGTAGTCTTCTTTGCGGTAATGGGCCATGCCCAACGAGAGCTGCGCGTCAAAATTTTCCGGATCTTCCTCAAGGATCGCCAATAACTTTTCAATGCACGAATCGTATTCGTTCATCCCGAAGTCGAACATCGCGTCGTCGTATTGATCCTGTAGGTCGGACATTTCAGTCAGGGTGCCGCAAGCTGGAGAAGGGCGGGAGGTTTTTCTTTGTCACCGGGGCATTTGAAGCATCGGTGCAATCGAACCGTTCAGCCGAACAGCAGCCGATCGTTTTCCCGGAGTTGCCTTTCCGCAATGTCGGCAATTTGTTCGACGCCGATTTCATTCATGCAGCGGAAGTCGATCGGGCAGTCGCGACGGAAACAGGGTGAACAGGGGAGTTCGGATTTGATGAAGGTATCCAGATTCTTACCGGGCTTGCCAGGGCCGGTGAGTTCCGGTGACGTGCTGCCGAAAGGGGCCGTGACGGGGGTGCCGACGGCAGCGGCGAGGTGCGTGGGGCCCGTGTCATTCGAGATGAGGAGATGACAATTCTTCAACAGAGCCGCGAGTTCGCGGAGCGAGGTCTTGCCGGCGACGTCGTAGAGGGAGACGGCGTGGCGATCGGCGTTGGAATCCTCGGCATACAGCAGGCTTTGTGTGATCTCGCCGGCGAGGGCGAAATCGGCGGGGCCGCCGAACAGGACGAAGTGTGCATCGAGCCGTTGCGAAAGTTCGCGGATGGCGCCGACGAAGCGATGCGCCGGCCAACGCTTGGCGGGACCATATTCCGCACCGGCATTGATGCCGACGATCGGGCGCGCATTGCCGGACGGAAGACCGAACTTCGACACCGCGTCCTGCACCTCCTGGTCGCTGACATTGATGGCAGGTGCGACGGGATCAGCGGAAGCGCCCATTTCCGAGACGAGATGCAGGTAGTGGTGCACATGGTGGGCGCTCGGGGGAATCGATTGTTGCGCGGGTTGGCCGGAACTGATGGCGGAGTCGATCTGGCCCGGCGTCAGTTTTTTCATCCGATAGATGTTGGGCCGATGCGCGATCGGATGGGTCAAGGTGAAGAAACGACCTGTGCCGGTGTAGCCGACGCGAATGGGAATGCCGGCCAGCCGAAGCTCCAGGACCGTGCGAAAGGAATTGGGCAGGGCGAGGCCGAGGTCGAAGCGCTGTCCGCGCAGGCGGGAAGCCAGTTGAAAGATGCCTTCCTCTTTGCCGATGGTCAGGACCTGGTCAAGGCAGTGATGGTTTCTCCAGACGTCGGCGAGGTGTTCCTTGGTGAGCAGGGCGATATGCGCTTTCGGAAAGGCTTCACGAAGGCGGATGACGGCGGGGGTGGTCATCACCGCGTCGCCCAGCCAGTTTACACCGCGGATCAGGATCCGATCTGCTTTGACGTCCTTCAGACTCACTCTTGGGTGTTGTCAGTTTCCTCCACCGCTTCGCCCTTGGCGATTTGTTTCGCACGTTCGATTTGAAACTTTGACGGATTCTTCCAGCGGCGATGCACCCAGAACCAATTGGCCGGATCGCGCCGGATCGCTTCCTCCAATGCTGCGTTCATGTCGCGGCAAATCTCGGTGATCGGGCGCGGTTTACCGTCGGATTTGGTGGGGATCTCTTCGCCAAATTCGATCTCCCAACGGGCGAGCCCGACCCGGTAACAGATCGCGGTGTGCAGCGGGCAATCGTAACGAAGTGCAAAAACTGCGGGAGCGGCCGAGGTGGAACATTCGCGGCCGAGAAACGGCAGCCATTCGCCTCGATTGCCGGCGTGTTGGTCAGCGAGGAGTCCGAGAATGACTTTGCCGTCGCGCATCCGTTCCTTGAGCAGCGAGCCTTCTTTGCGGCGCTCAAAGAAATCTCCGCCACTTTGTCGGCGCAGGTGCAGGAGGAGTTTGTCGAGCGCCGGTTGGCGCAGGCCGCGATAGGTCGTGGCAGAATGAATGTCGGGGATGAAGAGATGCGAGCGGGCGTAGAGTTCGAAGTTGCCGAAGTGGCCGACGGCAGCCACCCAGCTGCGTGTTTCATTGTCCAGGTAGCGGTCGACGTGAACCCCGCCAAGAACCTTGCGCACCTGTTCGTCGGTCATGGAAGCCGTCTTCACGGCGCAGGCGTAGTTCTCTCCTATGCGCTTGAAATTCTCTTTGGCAATCGCGAGGACTTCGGTGGCGGTTCGGTCTGGAAAGCTGGCTTGGATGTTTTCCACGGCGGCGTTTCGATGTCGTCGATCGATGATCCAGCCGAGGGTTCCGCCAAGCCGGCCGAGGAGAGCCACGAGTCGCAGGGGCAGGCATTGGATGCAACCAATGAGAACGCGGGCGACGAGGTAGAGCAGAGTGTTCACCGAAAACAAATCTGGTGCACACAATCTTGGAAATCCTTGGCACCGGCCAGGATGTTGATTTCCACGCGCATGAAGTAGATGGGCAAATCGCGGCGATCGAGCTTGGGGAAACGAACGGCGTCCTTCTGCGTGGTGACGATGATGTCAGCCTGCCGCTTCTTGGCGCGGTTGATGAAGTTGAGGAGTTCCTGTTGCGTGAACCGGTGGTGGTCGGCGAAGTGTTTGGCGTAGACCAGTTCGGCGCCCATTTTCACCAGGCTTTGGTCAAAACTCTCTGGCTGTGCGATTCCGGAAAGGGCAGCGATCTTGCGACCCTTGACGAAATCGAGCCCGTGATGTTCGCCGGTGAAGACGTCCTCGTAGTAGAGCGGACGGTGGACGCACTCGATGACCTTGGCCTTCTGGTTGTGCTTGGCGATGCGCGCGCGAAGTTGAGCGGTGTCGCCGTCGCTCTTAGTGATGAAGATGTAATGCGCGCGGCGCAGATGCTTGGGCGGTTCGCGCAAGGTGCCGCGGGGTAGAAGGTATTCGTTGCCGAACGGTTGCTGGCAGTCGATGAGCACGACGTCGCGCCGGCGACCGCGGAGCTTCCAATACTGATAGCCGTCGTCGAGCAGCAGGATGTCGCAGCCAAATTTCTGGATCGCATACCGGCCCGCTTTCACTCGGTCCTTGTCCACGAGCACGACC
>JBMYQZ010000429.1:0-5244 GCA_049601855.1 Limisphaerales bacterium
TTTCTTTTGCCGGAGATAGATGTCGGCCAGCTCCAGATGCATGTGCGCCTTATCCAGATGATGGATCTGCTGCTCGAGTTCATTGATTCGTTTGCGGTCCGCTCCCCCAAGGAACAGCGTGCCCGCGCCGCCACCGCCGCGATGACGGTAGGAGAAGAAATAATACAGGGGCGCATTGAGGATTGGGAACAACACCATGAGGACCACCCAGAGCCATTCCTCCCGTTGAACGGCGTCCACCACCATCCACAACACGAAGACGAAGAAGATGAGCCCTAGTGGGTTCCTCAGGAGATCGCCCATGCTGCCCCAAAATAGAATGGCGAAACTTTCCATGGCCTTGATTCGAGGTCGAAGTTTAAGGGCTTTTCATGGGTTTCACAAATCGCATTTGGGATGTCAGGAAGCGGGATAATTCCTTGGTTGCTGCGCTCGGCCTGTTCTCCTAGTGTTCGCCAGCTTTTGAGAATGAAAGTATTCATCGACGGCAAATTTTATGATGAATCGAAGGCCAAGATCTCGGTCTTCGATCACGGACTGTTGTACGGCGACGGGGTGTTCGAGGGCATTCGTGCCTACAACGGGCGCGTTTTTCGACTGAAGGAACATATCGACCGGCTGTTCTATTCGGCCAAGGCCATCATGCTCGACATCCCGATGTCGCATGAGGAGATCATGAAGGCCACCGTCGAGACTTGTCGGAAGAACAAGCTGAAGGATTGTTACATCCGTCTGGTTGTGACTCGTGGGGTCGGCACGCTGGGATTGAATCCCTTCAAGTGCCCCAAAGGCTCGGTCATCATCATCGCAGGCAAGATCCAGCTGTACCCGCCGGCGCTCTACAAGAAGGGCATGGAGATCATCACGGTCCCGACCACGCGCAATCTGCACAACGCCGTGAATCCCGCGATCAAGTCGCTCAATTACCTGAACAACATCCTCGCCAAGATCGAGGCACTCAACGTTGGCATGCAGGAGGCGTTGATGTTGAATGCTGACGGCTACGTCGCCGAGTGCACGGGCGACAATGTCTTCGCGCTGAAGGATGGCAAGTTGTTCACGCCCCCACTTTACGCTGGCGCCCTCTACGGTATCACCCGAGGCGTGGCGATCGAGATTGCGGAAGCCGCGGGGCACGCCGTCGAGGAAACCAACCTCACGCGTTACGATCTCTACAACGCCGATGAGATCTTCCTCACCGGCACCGGCGCCGAGGTGATCCCCGTCGTGAAGATTGATGGACGCAAGATCGGCAACGGCAAGCCGGGCAAGGTTTCCAAGAACCTGATCAAGCGCTATCATGAGTTGACCAACTCGACCGGCGAACCGATCTGACCCCGATGAAGTGCAACGTTTGCAACGAGGCTGAAGCCACCGTTCACCTGACCCAGATTGTCGATGACAAGATGAAGAAGGTGGACCTGTGTGAAGCCTGCTCGAAGGAGAAGGGCGTCGGAGATCCTGCAGGTTATTCGCTCGCCGATATGTTGCTCGGCCTGGGTGCTTCGCAGGATCTTGAAGAAGCCACCGGTTCCAATGCCGCGTGTCCGGCTTGTGGTTACACTCACGCCGAATTCAAGAAGACCGGCCGCTTTGGTTGCCCTGAATGCTACACGGCTTTTGCCGACGGGCTGGAACAGTTGCTTCGACCGATGCATAAGGGGTTGGAACACAAGGGCAAGCGTCCTGCCGGTCGCAAGAAGGCCACCGGTGCCAGGAAGATCAAGACACTTGAGAAAGACTTGGAGAAGGCGGTGGCGGAAGAGAATTTCGAACGCGCGGCCGAAATCCGAGACGAGATCGCCGAGTTGCGCAAGCCGAAGGACGCAGACAAAGACAAGGAGCAGGCATGAATCTCGATCAGTTTCTGACCACCTCCATCGAATCTCGGGAGGGTGGAACGCAAGATCGGATCGTGATGTCCAGCCGGGTTCGGTTGGCGCGCAATCTGGAAGGTCACAAGTTTCCGACCTGGGCGAAGGAGTCGGAGCGGATTGAGAGTCTCCAGCTGATCCGTCCAGCCGTTGAAGGATTGAAGGAGTTGAAAGGTGCCTTCGCCGCCGGGCTCGAGGAGTTGACCGCGCAGCAGAAGACCTTGCTCGTGGAACGCCATCTGATCAGCCGGGAACATGCGGCGAAGAAGGACGGCAGCGGAGTGGTCTTCAGTCAGGACGAATCCGTCTGCGTGATGATCAACGAAGAAGATCACCTTCGCATGCAGGTGCTCAAGCCAGGCTTGCAAGTGGAGGAAGCCTGGAAAGAAGTCGACGCCCTCGACACCAAGTTGTCGAAGAAGCTCGAATACGCCTTTTGCGATGAGCGCGGCTATCTGACTGCGTGTCCGACGAATCTCGGTACTGCGATTCGGGTCAGCGCGATGCTGCATCTGCCAGGATTGGTGCTCTCCGATCAGATCACCTCGACGATCAGCTCCGCAAACAAGCTGGGCTTGG
Organism: Limisphaerales bacterium; assembly: GCA_049601855.1. Classification (GTDB taxonomy): domain Bacteria; phylum Verrucomicrobiota; class Verrucomicrobiia; order Limisphaerales; family JAYPXF01. Next base: position 2,454 of record JBMYQZ010000429.1, read on the forward strand.
CAGTTCGAGGGCTTTATGGCGAAGGGACGGAAGCGCTTGGCAACGTGTTCCAGGTCTCCAACCAACAGACCTTGGGGCAGTCCGAGATCGAAATCGTCACGCGCCTGGGCAAGACCATCAAACAGATCCTCGAAGCCGAGGAAAATGCCCGACTCAAGCTGCTCGAAGACAAGCCGAGCATGGTCTACAACCAGATCGGCCGGGCTTACGGCACCTTGGCCAACGCCCACATCATCCCGTCGAAGGAGGCCATGAATCAACTTTCTCTCCTCCGGCTTGGCTTGGATTTTAAGATGTTTTCAGGCATTGACGCCGCCACGATTGACGAAATGTTTCTCGCGGCTCAACCGGCGCATTTGCAGCGCCAACAAGCCGGGAAAATGAATGCTGAGGAGCGCGATATCCACCGCGCCACCATTCTGCGCGAGCGGCTCAAGAAGGTGAAACGACCGCATTTGCCAAAATTGGCTTAGTTTTCTGCTAAGGTGCAGCTGGACAAAAGACGATCAAGAAGACAACTTTACATGTTTTATGAGCGATGAAGCGATGAGCAATTTCACGCCTAGGGCCCAACAGGTTCTGGCCCTCGCACGCAAGGAAGCCGACCGCTTTAACCATAACTTTGTCGGCACCGAGCACTTGTTGCTCGGCCTGATCAAGTTGGGGCAGGGCGTCGCGGTCAATGTGTTGCAGAAAATGGGGCTCGATCTTGAGACAGTACGTCTCGAAGTCGAGAAACAGGTCGGCACCGGTCCGGACCAAAAGCAGGTCGGCAATATTCCATACACGCCCCGTGTGAAGAAGGTGTTGTCCCTCGCCGCCAAGGAAGCCAAGTCGCTTAATCACACCTACGTCGGCACCGAGCACATTCTCCTTGGGCTGCTTCGTGAAGGCGACGGTGTCGCTGCCCGTGTGTTGAAGAATCTCGACGTCGACATCGAGCAAACCCGGCAGGAGATCCTTAAGGAACTCGACCCCAATTTTGCTTCGGAGGAAGAAGAAGGTGCAGAACCCGCCGGCAAGAAAGGCGATCGCAAGGACAGCAAGACTCCTGCGCTCAAGGCCTTCGGCCGCGACCTGACCGAGATCGCCACCAAGGGCGACATGGATCCGGTCATCGGTCGTCGCGACGAAATCGAACGCGTCATCCAAATCCTCTGCCGCCGTACGAAGAACAACCCCGTTCTGCTCGGTGAAGCCGGTGTTGGCAAAACTGCCATCGTCGAGGGGCTTGCCCAGGAAATCTCCAAAGGCAACGTGCCAGAGATCTTGCGCGAGAAGAAAGTGGTGACGCTCGACTTGGCATTGATGGTCGCGGGCACGAAGTACCGGGGGCAATTTGAGGAACGCATCAAGGCCGTGATGGACGAGATTCGTCGCGCGAAGAACGTCATTCTTTTCATCGACGAGTTGCACACGATTGTGGGTGCCGGGTCGGCTGAGGGCACGATGGATGCCTCCAACATCATCAAGCCTGCGCTTAGTCGCAGCGAGATGCAGTGCATCGGCGCCACAACTCTCAACGAGTATCGCAAGTACATTGAAAAGGACGCCGCCCTCGAACGTCGCTTTCAATCGGTGAAGGTCGAAGCCCCATCCGCCGAAGATGCCATCGCCATTCTTAAGGGACTTCGTTCCAAATACGAAGATCACCACAAGGCTGAGATCACGGATTGCGCCGTTGAAAGCGCGGTCAAACTTTCCGACCGTTACATCACCGGTCGTTTCCTTCCGGACAAGGCGATCGATGTAATGGATGAAGCCGGTGCCCGTGCCCGCATTACCGCAATGACGCGTCCGCCCGAGGTCAAGGATCTCGAAGCCCAGATCGACGAGATCAAGGAACAGAAGGAACGGGCCATCAAGGACCAGGATTTCGAAGGCGCCGCTTCCATGCGCGACAAGGAGAAGACGACCAAGGAACGCTTGGAAGAGGTTCTCAGCAGCTGGCGCAAGGACAGCGAAGAAACGCGGGTGACTGTCAACGAGGACAGCATCATGCAGATCATCGCCAAGTGGACCGGCATTCCGCTCAAGCGCATGGAGCAAGACGAAGCCAAGCGTCTGCTTGAGATGGAAAAGATGCTGGAGAAGATTGTTGTCGGCCAGGACTTTGCCGTGAATGCACTGTGCAAGGCTCTGCGTCGTTCGCGCGCCGACCTCAAGGATCCAAATCGTCCGATCGGCACCTTTGCCCTGCTCGGCCCCACGGGTGTTGGCAAGACCCTCCTCGCCAAGACGATCGCTGAACAGATGTTCGGCAGTGCGAAATCGCTCATCCAGATCGACATGAGCGAATATATGGAGAAATTCACCACCTCTCGACTGACCGGTTCGCCTCCTGGCTACGTTGGTTACGAGGAAGGTGGTCAGCTCACCGAGAAAGTTCGGCAGAATCCGTACAGCGTGGTGCTCTTCGACGAAATCGAGAAGGCCCACCCCGACGTGATGAACATGCTCCTCCAGATTCTGGAAGAGGGTAAACTCACCGATAGCCTGGGTCGCACGGTTGATTTCCGGAACACGATCATCCTCCTTACTTCGAACGTCGGTGCCGGCGCAATTTCGCGGAGTTCCACCATCGGCTTCACAAATTCCGACGACGAGATCAGCTACGAGAAGATGAAGGAGGACATTCTCGACGAGTCGAAGAAAGCCTTCCGTCCCGAGTTCCTCAATCGCCTCGACGATGTCATCGTCTTCCGGCCTCTGGCCAAGGACGACCTCGTCAAAATCCTCCGCATCGAAATCGAAAAGGTCATGGAACGCCTCCGCGCCCGCAACATGGAGC
>JBMYQZ010000430.1:0-5221 GCA_049601855.1 Limisphaerales bacterium
GAATCGGTCATTCCTGGCCGGGAGGCGAAAGGGCGCGAAGGATGCCGAATCGACGGGGATGTGTAAAGAACTCTGAACAGAAATTCTTCACATATTTCGATCTCACTTCGCCAAGCGGGCTTTGTGGAGTTCCAGCGCGGCCTTGGCTTCCTGCGGAGAGATACGTCCAACTGGGATTGGAAAGCCCAAAGTGTCGCCGTTCGGTTTGAAGCCGGAACCGTTTGCATCCACGAAAATAGGGTTATGATAGGCAATCGGCTCATTGCGATTCTGGGCACTGGATCCGTAGCCGGTCTTCAAATCAAGCCCCTCACCCACCGCAACGACGATGAGATGTGAATCCTCGCTCACCGGGACATTGATCGTGCGGTCGAATTTCACGACTCCGCTTCCAAACCAAGAGGCGTGGGATTTCCGCGTGAAGTTCAGGCTCTTCAATTGCCGACCGTTCACGAGGATTTGGATACGATTGATGTCGATCCAATCCGTACACTGCACCTTGATCTTCAGGTCAACCGACCCAACTGCTCTGGTCATACCGCCCGGCAATGTGCCATCGCCGGTCTCCACCTGCAGAAACGGCCCCGTAGTGAGGACTGTGCGGCCTTCCTTCGCATGGCGTGAATTCTCCTTCCAATCGATCTCCGGCGGGTTGTCCGTCTTACTAGGCACGTAGGTGCGCCAACCTCCGACACCGTTGCCATGCACACGGTGTGCGTCGCAAACGGCTACCCCCACATACGGAGCCCCTTGGTTGAGCAACTGCAGCCAGACGAACTGACGTTGAACCCAAACGCGTTCGCGACCGCGATAAGGACTCACGCGATAAGGCACGCCCGACAGGATTGCGGAGGCGGAATAGTTTTCCGTCTCTATTCCATCGATCAGATTACCCAAACCGAGAAAGCCACCATCCTTCCGTCCATCCGCATCACGATCGGTGAAGTTGAAAACCATGTCCGGATGATTGATTTGGATCCATCGCGCGGGCTCGGGATTCTGCCAATTGGCCAGGTTGATGGCGTTTAAACGCGGGTCTCGTTCGTGCACGGGGGCACCACCGTCCTGCGCATAGGGATCAGGCTTGAAAGGGAACGAGTTGAAGTGGGTACCGCTTCCGGTGAGTTCCATGCCGGGAACGGTTTTCAGCTCATCCTCGAGATCCAACTTCTTTATGTGCGGCAACCAATCATAAATCCGGTTGTGCTCCGTTGTTGGAGCGAACTCCACATGCTCGGCAGCAAGACTGATGATCCGATCATCCGTGCCGCAGACATTGTCTCCACTGGGTGTGGAGTGATTGTGATAGTCCGTGCTCACCCACCCCTTCGTATCAACGACACGCTTCAACGCGCCGTACACTTTCACCGTCTTCCCCTTCCCGAGATTGATCCGTCGTTTCAGGTGCGTGTATTCGATTCCGCGCGTGACGATCACGTCGTATTCACCGGGATCCAACTGCACGCGAAACTGCCCTTTCTCCGAAAAATACTGATCCTTGCAACCATGCGCACGCCAATCGGGACCCAGATTCGGAGTCTTCGTCCCATTCACCGCGAGAAACTGCGCCTTGCAGGGAATCTCCTTGTTTTGCCCATCGGTGATATTGAACTCCACCGCCGATGCTCCCGGCAGTTTTAGCGTCATCGGCACGTTCACACCCGCCTTCGCCAATCGCAGCGCCGGAGAACCAACCGACCCACGACCAATGTCGCTTGCCTGATACGAATACGTTCCCAATGGCAATCGGATATCCAGCTTTCCATTCGCGCCGGGATAGGCCGTGATCGTCGACTTGTTCTGCGTAAATTCCAGTTTGCCGGACGGAATGGGATCTCCAGAATTGGATTCAACCGAGGCAATCACTCGAGCCGTCTTTACGCCCTGGAACTCAGCCACCACACCCACGGCCTCCGCTGGTGAACGCCCGACGGCAAGGAAACGCGCAAACGAAACCTCCTGCCCCGGCTTGATCGCCACTTCCTTGCCAGGCGCGTCAAATCCCTCTCCGGAATACCAACCAAAGGCATATCCGGCCTTGTGAGCCGGGTCGATCGCATCCGCCCAGCGGATCCCCGCAAACGTTCCCGTCCGATCAAAACGCGTCCAACGGTCCGCAATCGAACCTTTCGGAGTACCCTTCCCTTCATTGCGATAGGTCGTGACGATCAAGACACCCTGCCACCCATCGCGCACTCGATACTCATGGCGTTTGTAGAGCCCGTTGTTGTTCGCAGCCGTGACCACTGTCTCCACCACCGCTTCGCCATCTCTGCCGTCCTTCAAGACGCGTACATAGGACACGGGGCCCTGCTGACCCGACGGCGTAAAGACCACAATCTGGTCGTTGTTCGCGCCGCGCAGCGTCAGGTCGTAAAGATTGCCCGGTGTAACTCCGTTCGCGCCATAAAACGTGCTCATGTTCGCGCGACGCAAATGCTTGTTCGCCGAGATCACCGCTTCGACCTTGTCGTTTCGCAAAACGAAGTCGCCGCGAATCCCGTCGGCTTCCTTGCCTCCGGGAAGGTCCTTCAAATTGTTCGGCCCGATTTCAAGAGCCTCCGGCTTGGCAAGAGAGTTGGAAGTGGAAACGAAGAGCGCCAGTACGGTCGCAAGTGCAACGAGGGAATTTCGCATAGGAATCTGACGGCGCTTATAGAGGCGCTCATTCGCGGAAACAAGCCCCCGTTGAAGTTCACCGGCGGTTGTACCAGTGATGCTGAGAAGATCCTGGTACGTAACGGTACTGACGTTGCCCCGTGGCTGGATTATTCGTCGTGCTGAAGCCTGGCGACGGCAGATGCGAAGAGACCGGCCGAGGCGGCCCGAGAATTTGTGATCCCGACTGGGGCATCGCCGGAGTGAATCCAACGTGCCTTCTTTGACCGGTCACCGGGTTCACAGCAACGGCCTGCTGTGCGGGCGTCACCGCATTGCCGTTCGGAGTCGTCGGCGGCACAGCTACGGGCAAGGGATAGTAGTAGCGCACTGGATTCCGATAGCCCGTCACCACGGGCCTTCCTGTGCTCGTATCGACGACGGGCTCTCCGGCGATCACCACATTCTCCGGCGCATGCTTTGGCACCAAAACGGGCACATTGGTCGTCCCTGTCCGTAGGGTCGCGGGCTTCACCGGAGCAATGAGGTCGATCGAGGGACGATACACGGTTGTCAGTCCTCCCGCGCGAACGGAAGAACCGAAACCACGCCGTGCTGATCGAATCGTCGCCAATCGAACCGGCTGCGGTGTGTAACTCGCCACTCGAGAGAGTGGGATTCCGTAGTTCCACACAAACCAATCGGTTCCAATCACGATGTGATTGATTGGCGTCGTGCCTCCAAAGAAGACGCTTACTCGAGGCTGGCTCACGACAAACATCGAAAGCGAAGGATGAAACACGTGTGCCGACGGCACGAAGGTGTAACAAATCGCGCTGAGCCCGTAGTTGAACCCGCGATCCACTGATCGCCCGTTGTAATAGACCCCCTGCTGGCGCATCGGAATCGCACCGGGCGGCAACGGGGCCCAACCAACGTAATCCCGATCCATCCGAAACGTCACCCAACTTGGCCCCCAAATCGTGTCGGGCACCCAGATCCAAGAGAGATTTCTGTCAAACGACCAACGCCCATAATGAAACGCCGCCCATCCCCACGGATACTCCGAGTGCCAATACCATCCCTGATCCGTCGCCAGCCAACGCCCGTTATCGCTGTAGGGACGCCAATTCCGCTTCTCTCGAACCGTCTTCGGCTGCCACACCAAGCCGTAACTCTGATGCTTGATCCAAGCTCCGTGCGGCTCCAAGACCTCGTAAAAAGGCCGCACTTGAACCGGCAGATCGTTACGTACCCGTTTCGGTTTCTCTTGTTCCTTCTCCTGCGCCAAGGCTTTCTGTGCTAACTCCAACTCCTGTTTCAATCTTGCGACTTCACGGGCCTGCGCCTCCGTTTGAGCCTGCCGCTCTGCCGCGCGTCGGGCCAACTGCCTGACTTCGTTGTCATGTCGGTGAATGACGGAAATCAACTCATCCGGCACACCTTCTCCCTTCAACCAGACCAAATCCTGGGATGTCAGATCGTAGGCCTTTTCACTGCGAATAATTTGATGGCGCAACACCGGCATCGCCAACCCCGTATTAACCAAATGAAGAATGTTCGAAGCCGCTGCTGAATACGAAGGCAGCGGCAGATCCTGGTCCGCAACGATGACGGCGTTGGTGACCGATGCAGCTTGCGAAGTCGTGTCCACCATCTCCTTCGGCGCACAGCCGACGAGGGCCAGACTCATGAACGGAATGAGGTGAAAAAACTTCATCGACAACTCTCAAACACTAGCAGTTTTGACCTGAACTCGCGAATCGATATTCAGGAAGCGACGTGCGGGTTTGACCGTAGCCGCCTCCGCTCGCTATGAAATCCGGATGTCATCGTATTTGGCCTGCGATTTGGGCGCTGAAAGCGGACGTGTCATACTCGGCACGCTTGAGGACGGTCGCCTGACGCTGGAAGAGATCCATCGCTTTTCCAACGTCCCAATCAAGGACGGTGACTCCATCTACTGGAACGTCCCCAGCCTGTTCTCAGGCATCAAGGAGGGACTCAAGAAGGTCGCCGCACGGGACATCGAAATCAAAAGCCTCAGTTGCGATTCGTGGGGCCTCGATTGCGTCTTGCTTGACGAAAACGACGAATTGATGGAACCCGTCTTCCACTATCGCGATCCGCGCACGGCTGAAGGCGTGAAGCGAGTTTTCGAACGTATGCCTTGGGTCGACGTGTTCGCGGAGACCGGCATCCAGTTTATCCCCATCAATGCGCTCTACCATTTGGCCATGGAAACGCCCGAGCGCCTCGCCGCCGCCAAGCAGATCATCACCATTGGAGATGCGTTCAACTACTTCCTCTGCGGCGTCTCTCGTTCCGAGATCTCGATGGCCAGCACCACGCAGCTCTACAATCCGATCGCCAAGAGCTGGTCAGCCAAGGTGCTGGAAGCGATCAATCTGACTCCCGACAAGTTTCCACAACTGGTCGAACCGGGCACCAAGCTCGCCCCGATCAAAGCGGACGTCGCCGAACAAACCGGACTCACTAATGTCGATGTTGTCGCCAGTTGCACCCACGACACCGGATCCGCCGTCGCGGCTGTTCCCGCCACCGGCAGCAACTGGGCTTACCTCAGCAGCGGAACATGGTCACTCATGGGAATCGAGATCGT
>JBMYQZ010000431.1:0-2438 GCA_049601855.1 Limisphaerales bacterium
GATCAGCAGTATTCGCGGGCAGTTTCATGGGATCCAAAATCGCCGCCAAAGCAGTGGAGAAACCGAAGGCAAACTTCGGAGTTCAGGTGGCTTGGGTGGTGTTGTTCGTGGCGACGATGATGATCTATGCGCCCGTCCGGAACTACGACTTCATCAACTACGACGATAACACCTTCGTTTACGAAAACCCCCACGTCACCTCCGGTTTCACCGAGGAAGGACTGAGTTGGGCCTTCACCAAGGCCGACATCGACTATTATCGGCCGCTGTCCTGGGTTACGCACATGCTCGACGTGGAACTGTACGGGCTCAAGGCCGGGGGACATCATGTGACCAACGTCATCTTCCACGCCCTCGCCACGTGTATGCTGTTTGTGTTGCTGAATCGCATGACCCGTCGGTATTGGGAGAGTCTCATTGTGGCCGCGCTCTTTGCCTGGCACCCGTTGCACGTCGAAAGCGTGGCGTGGATCGCCGAACGCAAGGACGTGCTCTGCGGATTCTTCTGGTTCAGCACGATCTACCTCTATGTGATTTACACGGAGAAGCCCGGGGGCGGTCGATTCGCCTGGGTGTTCATCGTCTTCCTGCTCGGCCTCATGTCCAAGCCGATGATCATCACGCTGCCTTTCCAATTGCTGTTGTTGGATGTCTGGCCATTGAAGCGGATTGATCTCGGTGTGACTTGGGCGAACAAGGCCGCTGCGCTCCGCGAACTCTGGCAACGTCTGCGGTGGCCGATCGTGGAAAAGCTTCCGATCTTCGGGGTCGTGTTCATTTCCTGTGCAGCCACCTTCACGTCGCAGAAAGAGGTCGGGACCATGTCATCGCTGAATATGCTTCCCGTCGAACGGCGTCTGCAAAACATCCCCTCGGCCTACGGTCATTATCTTCAGAAATCGGTTTATCCGGCCAAACTGGCGGTCTTTTACCCCTTGCAGGTCAAGGTGGATTGGACACGTTTCGCCATGGGCATCGTGCTCCTAGTGGGCGGGACGGTGTTTGTCTTGTTGCGTTTGCGGGCGCAGCCCTTTCTGGCTGTCGGCTGGTTTTGGTTTCTGGGCACGTTGGTACCGGTCATTGGCATCATCCAGGTCGGTGGGCAATCCCATGCCGATCGCTACACCTACATTGCCTTGGTCGGTCTCCTCATTGCCGCCGTCTGGTCGGTGAGCGAATGGGTTCGCCGGGACGAAAAGTCCCGCGCTCAAATCGGCGTTTGGGCCGGGGTCATCGTCGTCCTCTTGTGCGTGATCGGAACACGGAAACAACTGCCGCGTTGGCAGGACGGCCGGACCATGTTCCGTCACGCGCTCAAGGTGACGCAGGACAACTACATCGCGTACTACAACCTCGCGCAGTATTCCCTGCGCAAAGGAGAATTCCGTGACGCGGTCGATCTCTTGCGAGAAGCCAATCGCATTCTGCCGAATACCCACGACGTATTGCTCAACCTCGGGACCGCCTTGCACGATGGCCGCATCTCACTGCCCGAAGCCTACGAGTGCTATCTCGGGGCTGCCAAGGCCGCTCCGAGTTCTCCGCAACCGCACAACAATCTCGGTAACGTCCTCGTGGACATGGGACGACCGACGGAAGCGATTGCCCATTATCAGCAGGCACTTGAGTTGGCGCCGGATCATTTCGCCACGCTCTACAACTACGCCGGCACGCTCGCAGACCTGAAGCGATTCGAAGAGGCCGCCAAGTTGTACGAAGCTGCCCTTGCCCTTCAGCCCCGCGATCTGGACGTTCGCACTGGGCTGATCAACGCCCTGAGTCGATCGGGCCAGGCCAGTGATGCCACCGGCTTGGCGGTGGAGACGGCCGATCTGTTTCCAGAGGAATTCGGCGCGGTCTACAACGCCGCCGTACTACTTCAGCTCGCTGGTCACGACAGTCATGCCGTGCGCTATTACGAACATAGCCTGCGGCTGAATCCTGGCTACGGAACTGCGGTGTTGGAAATGCTCAGGATGCAGCGCTCAAGAATCCGTCGAAAGCGCTTCAGATGTTGAGCGCCTTGGAGCAGGGGCTCGGTCGTCCCGACATGAATCTCTCCGAAGCGAAGGCACTCGCTCTGGCTGCCGCGGGGCGAATGGGTGAAGCCCAACAAGCCGCGAACCAAGCTATCGAACTCGCCCAAGCCGCGAATCGCCCCGATGAGGTGACCCGTCTCAACAAGAGCCTCGCCGCCATCCGCGGACGTTGAATCGATGAAACATGGACGTGACTGTCACAGATAGCGGAGTTTCGCTACGGGCTAAAATTCTTTTGGTGCTCTCTTAGTTACACTTTGATCTCCGCTTTCTCCGCCACTCGTGGCCAGACTGAGTCCTTACCCGGTCGGGCCCTGAGAAATCTCGATTCCGGTATGCCGCCATCATCCACTCCATCGTGCCCCACCGACCAGAGCAGGTAGTTCCGGGCATCTAGCC
>JBMYQZ010000431.1:2448-5201 GCA_049601855.1 Limisphaerales bacterium
TCCGGCAGGAATTTCGGCACCAGATCGGGGATCGCCGCGGGCGTCGATCCGTGTTCCAAACGATATCGTTTGATCGCAATTGCGGTGACCAACAACTCTCGCTGCGTCTCCGCCCGAAAGACCTTCTCGCCGCACCTCTTGAAGGCGACGCGACTCACCCGCGAGAAAAGGTAGTTGTCCACCACTTTGCGATCTTCGGGCCACGCCGTCGAATACGCCAACTGGGACCGCGCTCCGCAACCAGCCCGCAGTTCGTTCAACGCGAGATGATAGTTTTCGAGCATCCAAGCCGCGTCGGCCTTGGACACGAAGCTCCGCCAGATCCATGGTCGTTTCAGCATCGCCTCTTCCATGCCCGTGAGTCGCGCATCCTCCGTGTACATTTCCATCAATTCCGGAGGAAAGTTTCTGGCCATCAATCCCGGGTCTTCCCTCCATTGATGCCAGCGTTGGATTCCGGCACAACGTTCCTGCCGAATCGCGCGCTCCATCGAATCGACAAAGCGAACCCGGTCGATCGTCTGCTGCAAGGTCGCCAACTGATCGTCACTCCATCCGTCATGAACCAACAGCTCCCAAGACGCGAGCGTCAGTATGGAGCCCCCCGCGATCCGAACGAGGGCAGCAATCAAGGCCGGTTCGTCATGCATCCCGAGCAGACGCCATCCAACCGTCAATCTTCGCCGGGCAGACTCACGTTCTCCCTTTCGCAGATCGTGGATCACGGCGGCGCGAGTCCACGCGATCAGGTCCCGGGCGCCGATGTAGTCAGTGCTCTGGATCCCAGCACCAAGAGTCCAGTCAATCTCCATGTCGATAATGTCGTTCGTCGATGCGCGTTCGGCGTACATCCAATTCGTCTTCCCGTCGAAGATCCGCGAATCCAGCTGCGGCCAGATGTTGGTGATCACCTTCACCGACTTCGGCACCAGCGTTATCTTCGATGGGAATCCGGCCGGATACTCGGAGATCTGCACCGGTACCGTCACTTGGCTCAGGGGCACGGCGGCTCCGGCTACGGCATGATGCCATTCCAGCCACCGATTAGGAATTTTGGGCAGCCCCGCAATCGCAGCACGATAATCCTTCCGGCCATTGCTTGCTCCCTCCGGCACCGGTTTCACCACGTCCCTCCAGTCCAGCGACTCGCCCCTGCTTTTGTAATCCGCCAACACCCGGCGGAGTTCCAGCTGGGACAATTGCCACTGCAAGGCCGGAGGGAGACACAAGATACCCAAAACGAACACAGCCGCCTTCCACCAGCGACCCCGTTTCGGTTTCACGGTGTCGGTTTGAATTTCCTCAGTTCGCTCTTGATCCATTTTTCTACTTCCGCGGGCTCGGCAACTTCTGGCCACACAAAATCTCGTCCACTTTCCCGATGCATGTGCGACGAGGGTATCCGCGGATTCGGATTGCCGTCATCATCGATCAAGTCGCGACCGACCGACCACAGTCGAAACTTGTCAGGACTCACACGTTCGTACCGCAGATGCTTGCCGTTCATCCAATCCACCGGGAGTTCCTTGAGATACTCTGGCACCAGGACCGACAGTTCTTCCGGGTAACGTCCGTACTGCAAGCGCTCAAGCTTTAGGGCGATGGCGGTCGTCAACATCTCGCGATGTGTTTCGGCGAAGAAGAATCTCATCGCCCTTTCTTCCATGGGAATGCGCGCGGTTCGTGAGAAGAAATGTAAGGGTGGAATTTCCGGAGAACCCTTCGCGTAAGCGGCCGCAAGTTCCTGCAAAGAGCGGGCCTTGAAGGCATTGCTCACAATCTGAAATTCCTTCCGCGTGTTGTTCAGATACCAGGCAAGATCCGCGTTGGCGTTGAACATGCGCCACAGCGGTGTCTTCTCGGCGTAGAATCGTTCCCAATCGTAGTACGGCGACGGCCGCCAGCGGGAGAGAATGGAAGTGTCGCGCACGATCTCCTCCCATCCCATTGTCGTCAGGGCTCGTTCCATTGGGAAAGCGGCTGCGAAAAAGTCCCCGTTTCGCACCGATTCAACCGCGGTCTGGAGTTCGGCCAATTGCGAATCGATCCAGCCATCATGCTGAAGCATCTCCCAGCCCAATGTGTAAAGCCTGTGCGCGACCGAGTATCGTACGTAGGCGGAGATCGCCGCCGGTTCCTCGTAGATTTCCAATAGGCGGAACGCGAGCAGCACTTTCTCCAGGGCCAAATCCAGATCACCGCGACGCAGATCGAGCATCGCGCCGGCCCGTAGCGACACGATCAGGTATTTCTGTCCGGCACAATGCGGCATGGGAGTAAACGGTCCCTTGTCCCAATTTATCTGCAGCCGGATCACTTCGTTGGTCGCCGCCCGGCAAGCCGCGGTCCAGCTGTCTTCTTTCAAGACCATCAATTCTGCTTCTTGCCAGATATTGGTCGTCCACCGTTTCGTCCGCTTCCTCGGAACCGTGCAATCCGTGTTTTCAACCGGTAGGTTCTCATACCACGTCAAAGGAATCCGGCGACCATGCGCCACGAATCGCTCAACCAGCAACCCACGGAAGGTCTCGCGGTTGGCGTTGATCGCATCGAGATAATCCGCCTCTCCATTGGATCGTGAATCTGTTACCGGCGGCTCAAGGTCGCGCCAGTTGAGCGTCTCGCCATCCGCCGCCAACGCCGCCTTTACCGCGTTCAATCGCCGCGCTCCCGACCATATCAACAGCGACGCCCCCGCAAGCAACAGCAGCAACGCACCTCCGGTAATCTTCCAAGCCCACTCCTTCTTCATC
>JBMYQZ010000432.1:0-5196 GCA_049601855.1 Limisphaerales bacterium
AGCTGTTCCGGCGTGATCCGGGCGAGAAGTGGGGATTCGATCTGCCGACCTATTTCTCCATTCGTAAGTTCGTGATCTACCCGCACCTTTTTGTTCGCGGCATGTCGAGCGGGGACGTGCACAATGATGGCTATCCCGATGTCCTGGTGTGCGGGGACCCCGATATCGGGGGGCTGTATTTGTTCGCCAATCTCGGCGGCAAGCGGTTTGTGCGACAAGAACTCGACCTGGGTGAGCACAACGCGAAGAGCATCCTCAGTGCGGCTTTGGTGGATTTCAGCAACGACGGTTGGCTCGATATCGTGTTCACCACACTCGATGACGGAAACTTCCTGCTGCTCAACAGTGGCGGACAGTTCCCTGCCGCCAATCTGCGTCAGCTATCCCGCAAGCGGGGGGCGACCGGGGTTGGAATTGGCTTTCATGACTTTGATCGCAATGGGCGCCTGGACATGTTCATCGGCAACTACTCCATTGGTCACGTGGGCGAACTATTTCCGATTTCCCACGAATCGAGCCGAAATCAATTGCTGTATGTGAACCCCTTGGGGATGAAAGGTCTGCGGCTCGTGGACCTGCCGGCAATGCCCGGTGAGACGCATGGGCTATTGGCGATGGATTTCAATGAGGACGGCTTCGACGACTTTATCTGCTACAACGACTGGGCCGTGCCGGACATGCTTTATCTCGGTCAGAGGAACGGCACCTTCAAACGTGCCGGCCCGGAGGTGAACATCATCCCGACCACCACCCACTCGACCATGAGTATCCAGGCGGCGGACATTGACAACGACCTGCAGCAGGAGATCTACATCTCGCAGATCTCGAAGCACGACGAGGTCGCGGGGAAACACAATATCCGGGTCGAGATCGAGGACTATCACGAGACCGCAGATACGGATCAGGAGCGCCGGTTGATTGAAGAGTTCCGCCAGAAGCTGAGCGTGTTCTGGAACAAGAATCACATGCTCACGTTCCACTTCATCCCGGAGGAATTGAAGCAGGATTGGATGGCCTACCATATCGTGCGCAGCGCGGCGAAGGATCCCAACTTTGATTACCTGTCGCTGACGCCGGAGCATCGGACGGATGTGCGGATGTTTCTGCAACGGATCGTGTCCCCTTTCAAGGGATTGGAGGATCGCGATTACCCGGACCAGATTCCGCAGAATCGGGAGAGTGAAAACGTCTTCCTCAAACGTGATGATAAAGGTGCCTTCGTCGATGAGGCCAAGGCTTTTGGAGTCCATCGCGCTGGCTGGACCTGGCACGCGGGCTTCGCGGATCTGGATCATGATGAGTTTCAGGATCTCTACATCGCGACCGGTTTCTTCCAGTTCGAATACCGCGACAACAATACCTTCTTCCACAATCAAGCCGGCGATGCGTTTGAGTTGAAGACGGATGAATTCGGACTGTCGGACTACGCGGCGACGAGTGCGTTCAACTACACTGACTTTGATCGCGATGGCGATCTCGATGTGCTGAGTCTGCCGGTGACTTTTGCGTCCGTGCGGGTGTTTGAGAACCAAGGGCCGAAAGGGAACTCAATCTCGTTTCAACTTCGTGATCAGAAGGGGAACCACTTCGCCATCGGTTCGACCGTCATCATTCGCTACGGCGACAAACAGCAACGCCGGGATCTGCGGCGCACCGGCGGATTTGTTTCCTGGGACCCGCAGGAGATGCACTTCGGAATTGGTGAGAACAAGCAGGTGGACTCGGTGGAGGTGCGCTGGCCGGATGGGAGCGAGACGAAGTTGAGCGGGCCGTTTGCGGGGAATCGTTGTTACCGTATCGAGCGTTCGGGTGACTGAACGCGCGGACTAGCAAGCTCGCCCCTCCATTTCAGCTGCGAGCGCTCTTGCGCATCCTCTGGAGGGACGAGCCTGCGAGTCCGTTCTTGGTCACTTCACCAACGCGGCTTTCTTGATTGCTTCCGCGAGTTCTTCCGGCTTCCACGTATTCCCCACGAAGATCTTGTGTACGCGCCCCTTTGGGTTGATCACCACGGTGCGGAGCTTGTGATTGAAGGTCACGCCATTGGCTTCGCGATAGAAGTCGAGACCAAAGCGTTCCGTGATGTCATCGATCTCGATCATGGCGCCGGTGGCGAAGGTCCAGCGATCCGGTTTGGCGCCGTAGGCCTGCGAATACTTGTTGAGATGTTCGGGCGTGTCGTGCTCGGGATCAAAGGAGAGGGAAAGCAGATGCCAGTTCTTGGGGCCGGCGGAGTCTTTCACCAGCAGTTCATGTGCGTCGCGAAAGTTCATATTCATTCGCGGGCAATAATCGGGCAGGGGGCAGCGGGTGAAGATGAACGTGAATGCCAGTGCCGTGCCGCGAAAGTCCTTGGTGTTGAAAACTTTTCCCAACGTGTTCGTGAACGGGTAATCGGGCAGGAGATCTCCGACGTTCAGCGGATCGACCTCGCGCACCGGCCGGAAAGTCATGCGGGCCTGGTTGGTCAGGCTCTGGGCCTGCCCGAGATTCTTGATTTCATCGATCCAAGATTGTTTCTCCTCCACGACGAGGCGGAAGTGAATGCGGTCGTTGGTGGTGATGTCGATGAAGTCGTTCGTGTCGCCCACATTGAGGTCCATCAACATCGCGGGCATGAACCCGGGGATCTCCTCGTGGTCGACAGTGACCTTGCCCTTTTCCAGTAGCAGGCGCTTCACCACGCCGCGAACATGGTAGATCTCGGGATTTTTTTTGCCGGGCTGGGGATTGACCTTGGCTTCGTTGGTCGCTGGAGTTGGTGGAGCTGTCTGATTGGTTTTTGGGCCGCAGCCGAGCAATCCGAGGGTGCACAGGAGCGCCAAGCGGACGTGTGCCCGGTTTTGCTTTGGTGCGGCAATGACGCGTGTGTGATTGCAAGTGGCCGTCTCTAACTGCCGGCAGGATGCCGGCAGCACGGGACTTGGCGTGGGCGACGCTTTCATAAGTTCTTAGGGGACCAGCCAGATTCCGGAATATCTTTCGCCCGTCCAACGAATGGAGGCACGGCGATTGCCGGCGGGATTGAGGTGAAGCCAGTCAAATTGGTCCACCTCGCAGGCGATGGCTGCAAAGTTTTGGTAACCTCCTTCGAGATTGGCGGCAGTGACGTTGTCGACCCGCAATTCGGAAGGAACACAATCATCAGGTTCCGTCATCGCATCGCCGGGCGATTGAGTGGCGCAGTAGTTGGCGCGATTGGCCAGCGGTGTCTTCTCCCAATACTCACGGGCGATATCGTCCTGATGATAAACCATCGCGGCGGCGGTTGCGCGAATCTGCACCTGTTGGACGGGATGATAGAAGAGCCACTGCACCTGCTCGTTCATCCTGATATCGCGGATCTTGCTCGCGCGAATGTCGCTGAAGCATACGAGCCAACGATACTCGGGATCGGCACGGCGCAGGACGATCGTGCGGACATTGGTTTCAAACTTGTTCGTCGTCGCAAGAGCCGGGGTGCGAAAGGGATGATTCGGCTTGCCTGCGGCTTCAGCGAGCGAACTCCAGATGCGCCCCGGCAGGTTGTTCAGATCGGAATCGGTCCAGTCCATGTTCAATTTGATTGCTGCCGCCGACGCGACCACCACGTGCCGATCTGGTCGAACACGACGGCGAGGATGATGGCCGTACCCATGATGATTTCGCTGTAATCGGAATTGATGCCGAGAATGATGATACCGTTGTCGAGCATCTGGATGATGATTGCTCCCAGTAGTGCGCCCAAGGCTGTTCCGCGGCCACCGTTCAGGCTGGCTCCGCCGACCACGGCGGCAGCGATGACGCGCAGTTCGTAGCCGGTGCCATCGGCGGACCCGCCGCTGCCGTAATAGCCGATAGCCAGGAGAGCCGAAATGCCGGCAGTGAATCCGGCGATGACGAACACCCCAATTTTCAGCCGGCCGACTGCGATGCCGCTCAGTCGGCTCGCGTCCTCATTGCCACCGACCGCGTAGACCCGGCGCCCCACGGCCATCCGTCCTAGCCAAAGCCCCGCGAGGACGGTGACAATCACCATGACGAGCATGGGGACAAGACTCAGCTCTGTTTCGTCTCCACGAATCATGACGCGAAAACCTTCCGGGAATTGGGAAATCGATTGGCCCCGAGTGATGACCGTCGCGATGCCGCGGTAGATCGCCATGGTGCCCAGCGTAATAATGAAGGGATGCACCCGGAGCGCGACCACCATACTTCCGTTGAGTAGCCCACAGAAAGTGGCAGTAGCCACACACGCGGCAATGCCGAGCGCAATTCCGATCCATTGTGTCGTCTCCGCCTTCGGGCCTTCCGGACCGAACAGGTTGAAGACCAGGGCACCGATGACGGAGGCCAGTGCGTAGATCGCGCCGACGCTGAGGTCAATCTGCCCGGCCACGATGATGAACGTTGCTCCCACCGCCATAATCGCGATGAAGCTGGTGTCCTTGGCGAGGTTGGTCAGATTCTCGGCGCGGAGAAACTTGTTCTTCGTTTCGAAGACCAGTTCGCGATTGCCATCGGCGTCCTCGGTGAAAACCCGCTCCATTTCGCCGAACTCGTTTTTCTGCATTTTGGGCAGTTCAACGTCGCCGCCGAAGATTGTGAGCAGGGTGCCAAGTACGAGGATCACTATGACCAGACCGGCTTCCTGGAAGCGGAAACGTCGCCGACTTGTTGCTGCCTGGTTACTCATGAACGGGCGGCGACGCTAACAATGCGTGTCGGAAAAGAAAACCCCGGAACGAGTTGTTGCGGGGTTTCGCGTGGAAATGGGATCGGGTGGCTCAGGAGGGTGTGTTCAGCACTGGTCGCCCGACCGAAAAGGCGTCAGAGTCCGACTGATGAGCGACCGCTACCAGCCACCCGCCGTTCCGCTCGATGAGGAGACGCGTTTGCACAGCCTGAGGGAATTGAAGCTGCTCGACACCGAACCCGAAGAGCGCTTCGACCGCGTCGTGAAATTGGCCGCGGCGATCTTTCAAGTCCCGATCGCCTACATCGCGCTGGTGGATCGGGACCGGCAGTGGTTCAAGGCGCAGACGGGGATGTGCGCCACTCAGACCTCCCGGGACGTTTCCTTTTGCGGTCACGCGATTTTGCAGGACTCGGCGCTCGTCGTTCCGGATGCGAAGAAGGATCCGCGCTTCGCGGGGCGACAGGTCGTGGTCCTCAACTACGCGCACGCAGCCTACAAGCAACCCCAGCAGCTGATGC
>JBMYQZ010000433.1:0-5186 GCA_049601855.1 Limisphaerales bacterium
GCCTGTCCAACGAACTCGAACTCGTTTTCCGGCCGGAAAACTTTCCCTCCATCACCGGCAATCGCGAATTGCTGGAACAATTGGCAGTGGAGATCCTGCGTATCACCGAGTCCGGCCAAAGCGACCTACCGGTGACGGTCACCGCGCATGACGCCGGAGAGTATTGGCAATTCACCGTATCGACGGCGGGTGCCAATTCCCTGCCAGCAGATGCGTTTCGGGTGGTCGATGACGCGAACTTTCTGGCCCTGTCTCTCTGCAAACGCATTGTGGAATTGCATGGTGGGCTGCTTTTGACCGGCAGCAGTGCTGACGGAGCGCCAGCCGTTCGCTTCTCCGTGCCGCTGGATTCGCCGTGAGATTGATTGCCCCGTTTTGTGCGGCGGTTTAGTTTTTGCCCTGTCCACTCTGCTGCGGTCAAACCGCACAAACAGCCTTCATCATCATGAGTGAATCAGGCGGGGCCACCGAGGAAAGCATCCACGTTTTGTTGGTAGAGGATAATCCTGCCGACGCGCAGTTGATCCGCCTGATGCTGGAGGAGTCGACCGAGCTCCCATTCGTCTTCACCAATGCCGAGTCTCTCACTCAAGCATTTCAGCGAATTGCCGATAATGTCTATGACATCGTGTTGCTCGATCTCACATTGCCGGACACCCACGGATTGGAAACTTTTTCCGCGGTCTATTCCCGCATCCCGGATACGCCGATCATAGTGATGAGCGGACTCGACGACGAGAACATGGCCATTCGTACGGTCAATTCCGGGGCACAGGACTACCTGGTGAAAGGTCAGGTGGATCATTCCCTGCTGTTTCGATCCGTGCGCTACGGTATCGAACGCAAACACGTCGAACGAAAGCTCCGGCAATCGGATGCCTTTTACCAGTCGCTGGTCGAGAACCTGCCGCAAAACATCATCCGCAAAGACGTCAACGGCCGCTTCACCTTCGCCAACCAACGCTTCTGCGCCGAGCTCGGTGTGCGCCCCGAAGAGATCATCGGCAAGACCGACTTTGATTTTTTTGAGCCCGCGATGGCGGCCAAGTACCAGGAAGACGATCGCAAGGTGATGCACAGCGGCGAGATCTACGACGCGGTTGAGGAGCACGCGAGCGCCGGCCGCGATTCCAACTACGTGCAGGTGGTCAAGACCCCGATCTACGACGACACGGGCCAGATTATCGGCACTCAGATTATCTTTTGGGATGTCACCGAAAAAAGACGATCGGAGGAAAACCTGCGCCAGGCTCACAATGAACTGGCCCGCAGCCGCGAGGATCTGTTGCAGGCAGTGGAAAACCTCAAGCAGTCAAACCAGGAACTGAAAAACACCCAGCTCCAGATGATGGAGATGGAAAAAATGCAGACCCTTGGCCAACTCGCCGCCGGCGTGGCGCACGAGGTGAAGAACCCTTTGGCCATCCTGCGCATGGGGGTTGAGTATCTGCAGAACGCTCCAGGAGGCAAGGAAGGCGCACCGGGCGAGATATGCCGCGACATGTCCGATGCCATCGAGCGGGCCGATTCGATCATCATGGGCATGCTCGATTTTTCCGCCCATCGACAGATCGACATGCAGCCGTTGGATCTCAATGGTCTCCTCGCTGACACCTTGCGATTGGTGCAGCACCAGTTCAAGAGTTCGGATTACGCCATCGAGCAAGACTTTGACGAGCAACTGCCCAATGGCCTCGGCGATTCCAACAAGCTCAAGCAGGTGTTCGTGAATCTGTTCACGAACGCTGCCCACGCCATGCCCGAGGGCGGCACCCTCACCATTGCCACGCACCCAAGTGAAACCAAGCGACTGGCCGAAGAGGTTCAGGAAGGTGGCAGCCGCGACATGATCTTTCACCAGGCCGGAGAGCGAGACCTGGTCGTGGAGGTCGCCGACACCGGAACCGGTATCCCCGAAGACAAACTCAAGCGGGTCTTCGAACCGTTCTTCACCACGAAGTCGGCGGGTGTCGGTACAGGTCTGGGTCTCTCGGTTACCCGCAAGATCATCGAATTGCACCACGGCCGACTCGAAGTGGAAAATCGCCCTATCAAAGGCGTATTGGTACGTGTAACCTTACTATCGGAACGCCAAGCATTATGAGTGCCCCCCCCGAACCCACCGCAACGGAAACCTCCACCGAAGCTGCAGACAAAAAGCGCATTCTCATCGTTGATGACGAAGCCACGTTTACCCGGATGGTCCGCATGAACCTGGAGCAGACCGGGCGCTTTGACGTACGGGAGGAGAACAAGGCGGCCAAGGCCATCATGGCCGCGCGCGAGTTCAATCCGGACCTCATCCTGCTCGACGTTATCATGCCCGCGATGGATGGCGGCGAACTCGCTGCCCGCTTCAGCGCCGATCCCAAGCTGGGCAAGATCCCGATCGTTTTCCTCACCGCCACGGTTTCCAAGAACGAAGCCCAGGATGAAGGTTTCACCAGCGGTGGCTTCTTGTTCCTCGCCAAGCCGGTCAGTCTGGAAAGCCTGCTCAAGACGATCGACGAATCCTTGGCCACCGCTTGACCGGCCACTCCACTACGCGCTTCCACGGAAATTGACGTCCGTTCCGCGGTCGTTCTGACAAAACCCTTGTCAAAACCGATGTCGCCTGAAGATCCTCTCACCCGTGACCCTTGTCGAACGAGCCAGCCGAATCTATGGCCAGCTGCGCGGATACGAACGCTGGACCATCGGTCGTCAGGTTGACGAAACTGAAACGCTCACTGCTGACGAAGTGCGGCGTCGTCAGGCAGCCAAGTTCCAGGCCCTGATCCGGCACTCCATCAAACGCTTTCCCAGCTATCGCGATCTCGTCGAACAACATTGCGGCAGACTTCCCGGCGAAAAGGAAGAGTTGCAGCCGCGGGAGCTGCCCGTTTGGACCAAGACCAACCAGCGCGAACTTTTCAACCAGCTCAATCCCGATGACTTCAAGGGCTGCTTCGTCCATGCCAGCGGCGGCTCAACCGGCGAACCCACACGCTTCTACATGACCCGCCGCAGCTCCGAGTGGCGCCAAGCCGTTGCTGAGCGCGGTTACGGCTGGGGCCAAGCCGCCCTGGGTGTTCGCACCCTTCACATTTGGAGCGATCCCGCCAAGAACCCTGGTTGGCTCGGCGAGCAAAAGGCACGACTGCATCACTGGATTGAGAACCGCGCTGATTTCAATTGCTTCTTCTTCAACGACGAACGCAAGCGCGAATGCTGCCAACTGATCAACGAGGTGAAGCCGGTCACCATCGTGGCCTATGCCGGCAAGGCCGCCGAACTGGCCGTGTTCGTCCGGGACAAACCAGGCCTCCTCAAGTGGAAGACCAAGCACATGCTCACCGGTGCCGAAGGACTCCAGCCCGGCCAACGCGAGTTGATCAAGGAACACCTTGGTGCCGACACGTTCATGAGCTACGGCTGTCGGGAGGTCAAACTCATCGGCATGGAGAGCTTCCATCACAACGGCTACCACCTTTCTGACGACAACCTTTATGTCGAAGTCGCCGACGAGAATGGGCAACCGGTCAAGTCCGGCGAGACGGGACGCATCCTCGTTTCCGATCTGCACAACGACACCAATCCATTCGTACGTTATGAAGTCGGTGACCTCGGCATTATGGCCGACGAAAGCGAACCTTGTCCCGAAGGCTTCCCCTTCCGCCGGCTCGTCAGTGTGGTCGGTCGCAACCAAGAATACATCTACACTCCCGACGGCGCGAAGATCACCGCCATCTACTTCGCGCACAATCTGAAGGAGCTTCACTGGATCAACGCGTATCAACTCGTCCAGAAGGCCAAGAACCATCTCCTCGTTCGCCTGGTCTCCGGCGAAACGGTCAGTGATGAGATGAAGCAAGACGCCGACAAGCAGATCCGCCCCAAACTCGGCGACATGAAGCTCGATTTCGAACAGGTCTCGGAACTCGAGAAGCGCGCGAACGGCAAGATCCCCGTCATTGTCTCCGAGATCGACCAGGCGCAAAACGCGTAGCGCGTGATTCTGGCTGCCGACCTGTTCGAACGCTTACGAGAGATTGTAGGTCACGTTCGAATCGTCTCCCGGCAGCACGGGAACAAGTTCCGGTTGCGGTTGCTCCTGCTCCTGGTGGTAGTGCATCACCTCGTCCTCCGAGAGTTCGGTGAGCGAGCGAAAGCGTTCAGAGTTGAAACCGAGCTCATTGCCGCCGAGATGCCCCGGATCGGGTGGGTTCTTGAGTTCCTGGAGCAGGATGCCGATCTCGCCGTCACTGGATCCGGCGGTTTTGTTCACAATCTTGCCTCGACCCACGTACACCGCGCGCACAGTGTAAATGTCCCCCTCCTTCGGAAGTTGTTCGTAGACCAATTTCACGATTTCCGGGAACGCATCGTCGATGCAGACCACTTGTTGTCCGACTTGAAACATGGTTACTTCAAAATCTTTCTCACCGCCTGCAGGCAGGCTTCCATTTCCTTGTCCGTGCCGATTGTGATGCGGAGATAGTCGCACACCTCCGACGCGGTGAACCAGCGGACAATGATCTTTTGATCCCGCAGTTTCCGCTGCCAGGTCTTAGCGGAAGGTCCAGGCGGCCGAACGAAGAGGAAATTGGTGGCACTGGGAAGCACTTCGAAACCGAGCGACTCCAATTCCTGCGCCGTGCGCCCGCGGATCGCCTTGATCCGTTTGAAGTTCTTTCGGTAGTGGCCGAGCGATTTCAGGGTCGCGAGCGCGCCCACCTGTCCGAGCCCGTTCACGTTGTAGCTGTCGCGAATGCGATCAAGGGCATCAATCAACTCCGGCGCGGCTGCCTGCATGCGGAATGCCAGCTCGTAGGATGCAATGCGGGCAGCAATTTCCGGATCATGGACTTCAGCGTAGCGTTGCTGGTTCGCGTCACGCACGGCGTCCAAACCTGCTCGCTGGAGTTCAGCCGGAATACCGGGCGGGCTGGTCAAATTCAGTACCGGTTCGCCCTGGTTTCGAAACAGTACACCGGAATACGTCGAAGGAAGAAATCCCGACTGCCACAGAGTCGCTCCACCGGACGAGCCACGGCCACTATTCAGTACCACATAGCCCGGAAGGTTTTTGGAGACACTGCCCAGGCCGTAGTTCAGCCACGACCCCATCGTGGGCAACCCAAAAGTGCCTCGTCCGCACTGCATCATCAACTGACCCGGATGATGATTGAACTGCTCAGTATGCA
>JBMYQZ010000434.1:0-5167 GCA_049601855.1 Limisphaerales bacterium
CACCTTTTGTCTCACACCTTTTGGTTGCTGCCTTGATACGGCAAATGGCAAACTCAGGTGCCGAACTGCAGCGCCTCTGCTGCCTCGTCCAGCAGTGACCTATATGGCATGGCAGTGCTGAACGCCTGTGAGATCATCATGGAGCGACTGAAGAAGTTCTTTCAACACGTCTGGGTTCGGCGGGTGTTGATCGCGCTCTGTACGGCCTTGCTGCTTGTTGGTACCTCCTGTGTCGTCTTTCACCAAGGTCCATATGAGGAACCTCAGTCGCTTCCCCCAGCCAAGATCCTGGACGTCCATGTGCACACCGCGGGCGTCGGGGCAGGAAACAGTGGTTGCTTCGTTTCGGATGCCATGCGCAGCAGTTTCAAGTTCGGCATCTACCTCAAGAGCTTCTGGACCACCCGAAAGGAACTCGAAGAGAAAGGCGATGCGTTCATCATTGAGAAGATATCCCATCGTCTCGCCGAGAGTGAAAAAGTCGGCGGCGCAATTATCCTGGCATTGGATGGTGCGGTGGATGAGAACGGTGAACTCGATCGCAAGCTCACCGAGGTGCACGTTCCCAACGAGTTTCTCGCCGCCGAGACCGCCAAGTATACCAACCTCTTCTGGGGCGCGAGCATCAATCCCAAGCGCAAAGATTCCCTGGAGCGCCTTGCCTGGGCTCATACCAATGGTGCCCGTTTGGTGAAATGGATTCCGTCGATCATGCTCTTCGATCCCTCCGACGAATCGATCAAACCCTTCTATGAAAAGCTCATCGAGTACGACCTGCCGCTGCTGACGCACGCCGGACAGGAGAGGTCCTTCACCAACGCGAAAGACGAACTCTGTGATCCGCAGCGTCTGCACCTGCCGCTGGAAATGGGCGTGACCGTTGTCGTTGCCCACATCGCATCCACCGGCACCAATGAAGGCGAGCGCGACACCGATCGCCTCGCGCGTATGATGAATCAATACACCAATCTCTACTCCGAGATTTCCTCCCTCACCCAGATCAACAAGTCGAGCTATTTGCGCGAATCCATTCAACGCGCCGAGTGGCAGGGACGTCTCGTGTACGGATCGGACTTTCCGCTCATCAACACCGCCTTGGTTTCGCCACACTATTTCCCGCTCCGGCTGACCTTGAAGGAACGCCGGCGCATCGCCGCCATCGAAAATCCATGGGATCAGGACGTCGCCCTCAAACAGGCCCTCGGCGTGCCTGCCGACGTCTTTGCCCGCAGCGAGGAAATCTTCGGTGAACGAAGAAACTGAAGAACGCCTGCGGATACGGATCCACGGTGAAGCCGATCTGCCGACGCTTGTCTATCTTCCCGGCCTGCACGGCGACTGGACCTTGGTTGCGAGCTTCCGCATGGCGATGCAAGGGAAGGTTCGGTTCGTCGAATTCACTTACCCTCGATCTCTCCAATGGAATCTCGACGATTACGCGAATGCGATCGATGACTGTCTCGCCGAAAATGGGATCACCAAGGGCTGGCTTGTCGGCGAATCATTCGGTTCCCAGATCGTTTGGCCGTTATCCACCGGAGACCGGAAGTTCAAACCCGATGGTGTCGTTTTGTCTGGCGGCTTCGGCCGGCATCCCATGACTTTCGGCGTCAAGAGTGCGCGGATGTTTTGCGGCGGCATCCCATTGGGATTCATCACTTGGGCGCTGTTCTTTTACGCTCCGTTGGCCCGATTCCGTCACCGCAATGCACCAGAAGTAGCGGCGAGTTTCGATGAGTTCATCCGCCGTCGCACCCAACTCGACAAATGCGCCGGGTCGCATCGCCTCAAGCTGATTGCAGAAAATGATCCGCGAGAACTCGCCAGCCAGGTCAAGATCCCGGTTTACCACCTGAGCGGCTTTTGGGCCCCGGTCGTTCCCTGGCCACTCGTCCGACCGTGGCTGAAACGGCATTGCCCGGGCTACCGGGGAGGACGACTGGTTGCCTGGGCCGATCACAACGTATTCGGCACCGGCCCGCGTCAGGCCGCCGAAATTGTCAGCGGCTGGATGGAGGCCTGACTCCGATTTTTCTTTTGAATCTTCCGGGGCAAACCGGCACAAAAAGGGCGATGAAGAAAAAGACTGCCAAAACGAAATCGAAGTCTCTGGAACGCGCGCATTCGGCGATCGTGGTGGACGGGCCGGAGCGGGCTCCGAGCCGGGCGATGCTTCATGCCGTTGGTTTCGAACGTAAGGATTTCAAACGCTCCCAGGTTGGGGTTGCTTCCACATGGAGCATGGTCACGCCGTGCAATATGCACATTGATCGTTTGGCCAAGGATGTCTGTCGTGGTGTCGATGACGCGAAAGGAAAGGCAGTCGAGTTCAACACCATCACGATTTCTGACGGTATTTCCATGGGGACGGAGGGCATGAAGTATTCGCTCGTTTCCCGCGAGGTGATCTGCGACTCCATCGAGACGGTGATGGGCTGTGAAGGCTTGGACGGCGTGGTGACCATCGGTGGTTGTGACAAGAATATGCCGGCCTGCGTCATGGCCTTGGCGCGGATGAATCGTCCCGGTGTCTTCGTCTACGGTGGTACGATCATGCCCGGCAAATTCGATGGCGAAGACGTCGATATCGTCTCCTGCTTTGAAGCCGTTGGAAAACACGCCAATAATCAAATGTCTGATCGCAAGCTCGCCCAGTTGGAGTCGGTGGCGATTCCGGGAGCAGGTTCCTGTGGTGGCATGTATACGGCCAACACGATGGCCAGCGCGATCGAGGCGCTCGGGATGAGTCTCCCGAACAGTTCGGCACAGGCGGCCATCTCGAAGGATAAACAGCAGGATTGCGAACAGGCTGGCAAGGCTGTGATGAATCTGATCAAGAAGGGCATTCGCCCGCGGGATATCATGACCAAGAAGGCGTTCGAGAATGCGATCACGCTGATTACAGCCCTCGGTGGTTCGACCAACGCCGTGCTTCATCTTCTGGCCATGGCACACACGGCCGGAGTGAAACTCTCGATCGACGATTTCACCCGCATCGGCAAACGCGTTCCCGTGCTGGCCGACTTGAAACCCAGTGGCACGTTCGTGATGGCGGCGTTGGTGCGCATCGGTGGCACGGTGCCCTTGATGAAGATGCTCTTGGACAAGGGATTGATGCACGGCGACTGCCTGACCGTTACCGGCAAGACCTTGGCCGAGAATCTCAAGAACGCGCCCAAGTATCCGAAGGGCCAACCGGTTATTCGCGACTTCGACAATCCGATCAAGAAGGACGGTCACCTCGTCATTCTCTACGGCAATCTCGCCAAGACCGGCGCCGTCGCCAAGATCTCCGGCAAGGAAGGTCTCAGCTTCGCTGGCAAGGCTATCTGCTATGAAAGCGAAGAAGCCGCGCTCAAGGGAATCCTGAATGGCAAAGTCAAGAAGGGGCACGTGATTATCATTCGCAACGAAGGCCCGAAGGGCGGGCCCGGCATGCGCGAAATGCTTTCACCCACGGGTGCTATCATGGGCAAGGGACTTGGCAAGGATGTCGCGTTGATTACGGATGGCCGATTCAGCGGCGGTAGCCACGGATTCGTGGTTGGTCACGTCACTCCGGAAGCTTACGAAGGCGGCACGATCGCCATCGTGAAGAACGGCGACCCGATCACCATCGACGCCGAAAAGCGGCAGATCGATCTCAAGATTCCAGCCAAGGAAATCAAGGCGCGCCTGGCCAAGTGGAAGAAGCCGAAGTCGCGCTACAAACGAGGTGTGCTGGCGAAGTATGCAGCCACGGTTTCCAGTGCTCATTTGGGGGCTGTCACCGATCTCCACATTGACCCCTGATCTATATGATCAGCGCGATCCGGTGAGCGTTTCCCGGATCGCGTTCTTGTACCTGGATTCGTTCCCGCGTGCGACCCAGCACCAGCCGTTGAGATTCGAATCGTTCTCCTTCCAGTGCATTTCTAACGGAATGTAACCGGGGCCCGATTCGCCATACCCGGCGACCATGATGAAGTCCTTTGGTCGCAGTGATTGCGCGTAGAGCTGATATTCGACGTAAGTCTCGCCGGGAAGGAGAAGGAAGGCTGCTGGTCCGAAATCAACGACCGGAATGTCGACTGGTTGCTTGTGAATCCGTGTGCGATCAAGCCAGCTCAATCCCATGGCCGCACGGCTCTGGTGGCGCGCGGTCGTTGCCGTGTTCAGTTTCTTCAACTGATCCGCTCGTGAGAAGCCGTCAGTGGTCCGGGGTTTGAAGTGCAAGGGCACGGAGCGGAAATCGATCTGCTTGATGGCCTGACGTTTCGTATTCTTCCACGCTGCCTTCATTCCGGTGTGCAGTCGCGAGGTTAGCAAGTGGCGATAGGGGGGCTGTCCGTCGTTGTATTTGCCGGCGGTCACATTGCCGGCGGCACCGGAGAAATAGATCTGCATCGCGTCCGGGTGATCTTTCTGCATCAACTCGCGAGCGTAGCCCGGGAAATCCGGGTTCACATGGCCAGTGCGATAGAAACTCATCGGATGTGTGGCATAGGAATAGAGGACGGCAATCGGTCGGTTCTTATCCCAGAAACTCAGCGCCTTGATCATCGGATCGATCGTGCCTTCCGGCGCTTCCCGGGCGAACACGTTCTTGGTGGCGCTGCCGCGATCGTATCGAGGTTTGCCAGCGGGACCGAGGTAACGCCGATTGGCGCCAATCTTTTTGACCTTGGCTTGCCCCAGTCCGAGATGGGTGAAGGGGAGAGGTTTGGCGGCGCGGACGGCGTTGCTGACGCGACGGACGATTCGATTGTGAAATCCGGGATCGATGATGTTGGCCGTGATTCCCCGTTTCTCCTCGAGGTAGCGTTGTGCGGTGAGGTCCGCCAAGGGAACGTCGTGTTGATGAATGCAGCTGACCAAGACGCGCTCCCGCGTGGTCTGGGCGGCCTTGGCAATCTCCTCGCGCCATTGTTCGTAGGCGTCGTTGCGAATCTCGCACCAATCCACTGAAACAAGGACGACGGGCTTTTCTCCGCCTCTCAGGACAATGCCTTTGGCCCAGATCCTGGATTCAATCTTTGCCGTTGGTGGGACCATGCTGGCCAGCAGGGGATGACCGATCGGAGGGGTGACGTCGGCTTCAAAGGTCGCGATGCTGAATCTCGCGGCACTGGCGGCGGTGAGACTGAACAACAAGGCAAGCAACCGGTGGATCATCCGTCGAGTTTGC
>JBMYQZ010000435.1:0-5117 GCA_049601855.1 Limisphaerales bacterium
GATCAAGGGCATCGCCGCCGTCCGTGTACGCGGTGGGTTGGAGGAAGAGATTCACGTGCTTCTGAACGAAGCCGACCTCCTCCGAACCAGCGTTTCCTTTCAGCAGATCGTCTCCCGGCTCGGACAGGAAAACATCAACGTTGCCGGCGGCCAGATCACGGAAGGGCGCGGTGAATACATGGTCCGCACGCTCAACGAGTTCGAAGATCTTGAACAGATTGAGAACACCGTCATTCGCCGACAGGAAGGGCGTGAGATTCGCTTGAAGGACATCGGCCGCGTCGTGCAGGCCCACCGTGAACGTGAAATCATCACCCAGACCGATGGCGCCGAAAGCGTGCAGATCGACATCTACAAGGAGGCCGATGCCAATATGGTCTCCGTCGCCAAATCCATCATCCGCGCACTCGAGGGAACTCCAAAACAAGAACGCCAACAACTCTGGGGCGGCCACCAGCCCTCACCCGAAAGCAAGGCCAAGCGCGACAAGAACGCCGGTCTGGCCGGGCAGTTGAACTACGAGGAAGGAGCCATCCTGAAGGTGGTCGCCGACCGCTCGATCTTCATCGAGAACAGCATCAACGAAGTTCGCAATACGGCCATCTTCGGTGGCTGTCTCGCGATCGTGATCCTCTTCCTGTTTCTGCGCAACCTGAAGCCGACGGTGATTATCGGCATCAGCATCCCGATGTCGCTGCTGATGACCTTCGCCCCGTTGAACGTGTGGGGCGTCTCCCTGAACATCATGTCCCTCGGTGGTCTGGCCTTGGGTATTGGCATGTTGGTCGACTCCTCGATCGTCGTGCTGGAATCGATCTTTCGTTGTCGGGAGGAAGGCGACGAAGTCATCCCCGCGGCCATTCGCGGCACCAACGAAGTGCGTGGCGCCGTCTTCGCGTCCACACTCACTTCGGTCGCTGTGTTCTTTCCAATGGTCTTTGTCGAGGGCATTGCGGGGCAGGCTTTCGGGGACCTCGGAATCGCGGTGGTAATCTCGCTGCTCGCTTCACTGCTGGTCGCGTTGTTCTTCATCCCGATGCTCGCCAGCCGCCAGAAAGTTGAACTGCGCGGGATCGAGGAAGCCGGATCGCTCTTCACACGGTTTGCTTCCTGGGCTGTTCTCAAGGAACACTTCACCACCGGCCCGATGTGGAAACGGATCGTTCTCACACCGTGGGCCATTCCGCGCTTCATCATCAGCCTGCTGCTCGACCTGGTGGGTAAGATCATCCTGCTGATCTTCGGCCTGATCGTATTCGTGATCGCCCGCGTCATCGTTCCGGTAGTCGCATTCATCGGCCGCGTCCTGACTTGGATTCCGGTCAAGATCATGGACGGCGTGCTTGCGGTGCTTCGTTGGATGTATCCCAAGACAATCCAGTGGGCGCTGAATCATCCCCTGCCCATTCTCGTGATCGCCGGCGCGACTTTCTACGGCACCTGGACCTCCGCCACCCGACTCGACACCGAGTTGCTGCCGGAAGTGCACCAGAGCGAATTCACCTTCGAGGTCGATCTGCCCGTTGGCACTCCCTTGGAGGAAACGAAATTGATTCTCGGGGAGGTGGAACAGACCATCCTTGCCAGCAAGGAGGACATCAAATCCGTGCTCGTGACCTTCGGCTACGACGTCACAAACATGCAGCGCTCCGATGAAGGCGAACACTCCGCCCGCTTCAAGATCCTCCTCGCCAAGAACAAAGATTCCGCCGGCACCGAGGAACGCGTATTGAATCGCCTTCGCAAATTCTTCGAACCCATTCCGGACCTGGAAATGCGGGTCGTGCGTCCCGTGCTCTTCAGCTCCCATCGCCCCATCGTGGTGGAAGTCCACGGAGATGACTTGCCGGAATTGAAGAAGACGACCGATCGCGTCCGTGACGTCATGGCAGGACTCTCCGAACTCGCCGATGTCGAGGCTTCCCTGCGGAGCGGCGCACCCGAGGTCCAGATTGCCTACAACCGGGATCAGATCGCCCGCTTTGGGCTCAACATCAATACCGTCGCCAGTCAGGTGCGCGACATGGTCAAGGGCAGCGAAGCCACCCGTTTCAACCGCAAGGATCGCCGCATCCCGGTCCTCGTGCGACTCGAGGAGACCGATCGCCAACGCGTCGAGGACATCGGCAAGCTCACGATCAATCCTGGCCAGAAAGTCGATATCACGCTCAATTCCGTCGCCGAACTCACCATTGGAGAAGGCCCCAGCGAAATCCGCCGCATCGACGGCGAACGCGTCGCCCTGGTCGAGTCCAACCTCGGCAACGCCTCCCTCGGTTCTGCCGTCACCGCCATCGAGAAAGCCCTGGATACGGACGTTGAATGGCCGATCGGGCAGACCTATTTCATCACCGGACAAAACGAGGAGTGGGAACGCAGCCGCGGCAGCCTGTTCCTGGCCCTCGGTCTCAGCCTGTTTCTCGTCTACGTCATCATGGCCGCGCAATTCGAATCCCTGGTGCAACCCTTCGTGATCATGTTCACCATTCCCCTGGCCTTCTTCGGCACCATGATCGGCTTGGAACTCATGGGCATCAGCCTGTCGATCGTGGTCTTCCTCGGCATGATCATGCTCGCCGGCATCGTGGTGAACAACGCCATCGTGCTCGTGGACTACGTCAACGTCCTGCAACGCCGCGGAATCGAGTTGAAGGAGGCCATTGTCACCGCCGGCTCCGTCCGTCTTCGTCCGATCCTGATCACCACTGCCACCACCGTGCTTGGCTTGCTACCCATGGCGATGGGGCTGGGCGACGGCGCCGAGATCCGTACGCCCATGGCCATCGCCGTCATCTGCGGTCTGATCACCTCCACCCTGCTCACTCTCCTCATCATCCCAACGATATACTACCTGCTCGAAAGTGCCCGGCTGAAATTCGTCAAGCCATCTACCAAACCCGACCTGGTCGAAGCCAATGCCTGAGACCGAGGAACAAAACCTCACGAATTCGCTGACCCGCTTCTCGCTGGATCGGCGGATCACGGTATTCGTTTCCCTCCTCACGATCATCGTCGTCGGGATCATCGCGAGTCTCGGCATCCCGTTGGAGACCTTCCCATCCGGCTATGAATTCCCGGCAATGCACGTCAGCGTTCCCTGGCGTGATGCACCGGCGCAGGCCGTACTCGAGAAGATCACGCTGCCGCTCGAAGGAGAAATTGCCACGGTGCGAAACATCGACGGCCTCAACTCATGGAGTCGCAATGGCAATGGTGGCGTGTTCGTCCGCTTCAAACGCGGCACGGACATGGATGTGGCGTATCGGGAGGTGCGTGACCGGGTGGAGCGAGCGCGCCTATTGTTCCCCGAAGACGTTGAACGGACGTTCATCTACAAACACGACATGTCCGGCATTCCGCTGCTGGCCATCGGCGTGGTCGTGGATACGAACATCAACGATGTCTACAACCTCATCCAGAAGGACATCATTCTGCCTCTGCGTCGAATCGACGGTGTCGCCAACGTCCGGGCAGACGGTCTGAGCGAAAAAGAGATCCTGATCGAAATCGACAAGACCCTGAGCGACGCTCACAACGTCAACATCTACCAGGTCGGGCAGGAACTGGGAGGTGACAATTTCACCATGGCCTCCGGTAACGTCCGCGACGCCGGTAAAAAGTTTCTGCTCCGCTCGGTCGCCGCATTCAAGTCCCTCGAAGAACTTGAGAACCGCCGCATCAACGCCACGACACGCCTCAAGGACATCGCGACCATCAAATACGAGGCACCGGAACGCCGACACGCCGTCCGCGTAAATCGCAAACCGGCCTTCGCCCTCATCGTCCAGAAGGAATCCGAAGCCAATACCGTCGAGGTGTGCCGTGCTGTCGCCCGGGCCCTGGAAGATCTGAAAAACAATCCACGCCTGGGCGAGGTGATGTTGCAGCCCTTCTTCAACCAGGGGGAAGTCATTGAGGATTCCCTCGGCAATCTGATCAACAATGGCCGCGTGGGAGGCCTCCTTGCCGCTCTGGTGTTGTTTGTTTTTCTCCGTCAGATCCGCCTCACCGTGATCATCGGCATGTCGATCCCGCTCTGCCTCCTGATCGCCCTGGTGGTGATGTATTTCATGGGCGAATCGTTGAACATTCTCACGATCCTCGGACTCGTCATCTGCGTTGGGCTGTTGGTGGACAACTCCGTTGTGGTGGCGGAAAACATCCTGCGATTACGAAACTCGGGCTATTCCAAACGCGACGCCTGCATCACCGGCGCCAGCCAGATTGCTTTGGCCATCACCTTGGCCACATTGACCACGGTAGCGGTCTTTCTCCCGATGTCACTCGTGGAGGGTGAAGGCAAGTTCTTCATGTTACGCATGTCCATCCCGATCTGTGTATCGTTGCTCGCATCTCTGGCCGTCGCGCTCGTATTCATTCCGCTCAGCGTCTACCTGACCGTTCCAAAGCGACACGAGGAGGAAACCAAGCCCACGCTCTACTCTCGCTTGATCTGGGTGATCGAGCGTCTCTACGACTGGACCTTTGGCAAGCTCAAGATCTTCTACGGTTTCGTCCTCGCCGCCGCACTTCGCCGCCGATTGGAACTGCTGATCATCGTCGGGATCGTCTACGCCCTCACCATCAATATCGCCTTCAAGGAAGTCGACCTGGCCGGCACGCAGAAAGAAGATCAATTGAGCCTGCGCATCAGCATCCGCATGTCGAACGAGTTCACCTTCGAGGAAACCGCGGAGTACTTCGCAAAGGCGGAAAAGATCGTCGAAGGCCGGCAAAAGGAATACGGACTCAGCGGCTTCTTCGTGAGTCACGGCAAGCGCGGTGGCCAATTGGAAGCCTGGCTGGAGAAGGATGCGCCCCGCACACTCAATGCCAAGGAGATCGGTTCGAAGATCTACAAGGAGCTTCCCCGGCAAGCCGGCGTCACGCTCTACTACGCCGAGGAGAATCAGGCGGAAAAGGTCAGTGGACCAGACGTCTTCTCCATCACCCTGGAAGGCGATGACATGTCGCTGCTGGAAGATATCGCCGATCAGCTTCAGCCCATTGTCACGCAGGTCGACGGCGTGATTGGCGTCCGCATGAACAACGACGACGCCCCGAGCGAGATGGCTCTCGTCGTCGACCGCGAACGCACCGCCGCCAGCCAGGTGAAC
>JBMYQZ010000436.1:0-5116 GCA_049601855.1 Limisphaerales bacterium
ATTGGGCGGAGGCCGCGACCAACTACCTCACCGGCAAGTTTTTTGAGTGGCAGATTGAGGAACATCAGATGGACGGCATGAAGGAGATCATGCGCGCTTTTTCCGGCGACCAGGCGGTACAGACCTTGATGGCGAAGATGTTTGCTTCCGACAAAATCGAGTTCGAACGCAAACGATTGATCATCGAGGTGATTCACGAGACCGATGTGGCGCGCTTTCCCGGGCAATGGCTCAATCCCATACGTTTGGGCCTGAACAGCACCAACGATGTGGTGCGTGAAATGGCCTTTGGCATCATTGAGTCTCGCAATATCAGAGGCTTCGACGAATACCTTGGGCAGATGGCCGAAAGCGATGCACGGGATGATCTGCGTTATCGCGCTTACGGCGTGCTGGCCCGGCAAAACTCGCTTACGGATACGCAGATCGACGATTTGATCAGGGCGGCAAAGTCGAAGCGGGCCAGGGAACGCATGGGTGCGACGAGTGCTCTTGGCCGGGCTCGGCTCAGTCACAAGAAACTCGTGGAGATCGCCCGGGAGATTCTGCCGAAGACGGACGCCGTGACTTTCTCTCCGTTACTGAATGCTTTCCGGGGACAAACCAATGCCGTGGTCGGCAATGCCCTCGTTGCCACGCTGACCAACAATCGCGATCTCTGGGAAATTACGAATCCCCGGGAAGTGGAACGCCTGATCATCGGTTATCCGGAACGGGTTCGTCATCAGGGCAATCTGCTCGTGCATAAACTTGTCAGTGCGCAGGAGGAACGCATCAAACAGTTGAGTGAACTCGCCCCGTTGTTACGCGAAGGCGATGTCACCGCCGGTCGGCGGGTGTTCTTCAGCACCAAGTCACAATGCGCGGCCTGTCACGCGGTCGGCAATGAGGGCGGCACCTTGGGGCCGGATCTCACGGCCATCGGAAAGGTTCGTTCCGGCTTGGATATTCTCGAAGCCATTGTGTTTCCGAATGCCAGTTTCGTTCCCGGATACGAGCCGACCAAGATCGTGACGAAGGACGATATTCACTCGGGCAATATCGGAAGGGAGACGAAGGATGCCGTCGTGTTGCGCGTCAACGCCCTGACCGAAATGAAATTCAAGCGTAGCGAGATCAAGTCCATTCGCCCGGGTGACGTTTCGATCATGCCCACCGGGCTGGACAAGGCCTTGAGCCGCAAAGAACTGGCTGATCTGCTTTCCTACCTGCAGTCCTTGAACGGCGAAAAGTGGTTGCAATCGGATCGCCTTGGCAATGCCAGGAAACCGACGTTATCCCCGGCGGAACGGGCGTCGCGGGCGAACTAGGGAGCTGCCCATCAGCGTTCATTAGCGGTTTTCAGTTCTGGTGAATCGGTTACCATCCCTGCGTGCACGATACCAACATCCCGACCAGCTGGAACGCTGTGCCTCGTCGTGAGGTATTGCGTCTGGGTGGCTTGACGGCGTTGGGACTCGGGCTGCCGCAACTGCTTCGCGCGCAGCAGGCGGCCAAGCCGAAGAAAGCGGTGAATTGCATCCTGCTGTGGATGCTGGGTGGGCCGAGTCATATCGACATGTATGACCTGAAGCCGCACGCACCGTCGGAGATTCGCGGCATCTTCAATCCGATCTCCACGAATGTGCCGGGCATGCAGCTCGGCGAGTTGATGCCGAACATGGCCAAGTGTGCGGACAAGTTTTCGATCATCCGTTCGATGCATTCCTACTCAGGCACGCACGGAATGGGCGATCATCACCTGATGACCGGGCATCGCTACGATCCGGCCATGGTCCAACCCGGCTTTGGCGCGATGATCACACAGCAGCAGGAAAAGCACGCCCGCGACACGCCGCCCTTCGTTCAGATAGGTGACATCAGCAGTACGCGATATGGCCATCCCGGCAAAGGCGGTTACCTGGGGCGCAATTTTGATCCCTTCGTGGTGACGGCCGATCCGAATGCAGCGAGCTTTCAGGTGAATGAGTTTTCGCCGACGGTCGGGGGCGCGCGAGTGAGTGCCCGTCAGGGGCTTTCCAATGCCTTGGATGCTTTTCAACGACACACCGAGACCTCGCAAGAAGCACTGCGCACCTATGATGAGTTTCAGGAACGCGCGTTCAGCATGATCACCTCGTCGGTAGCAAAGAATGCGTTCGATCTTTCGCAGGAGCCCGCTCCTGTTAGAGAAGTCTACGGTCGTAATCGGGTGGGGCAGGGTCTCTTGCTCGCCCGCCGTTTGGTGGAGGCCGGCGTGCGGTTCGTTACCATTCGCGGATACGTGCGCTACGGCTGGGATCATCACCCGGAGGTGTTTCCGCGCTTGAAGACGGAGGTGCCCCCCTATGACCAAGGCTACGCTGCGTTGCTGAATGACCTTCACGAACGCGGCATGATGGACAACACGCTCGTGATCACCGCGGGTGAATTCGGGCGCACCCCGCGTTTGAACAGCGACGCCCGTGGTCCGGGGCGTGATCATTGGGCGAAGGCCTTCAGCCTCACACTCGGAGGTGGCGGCATCAAAACCGGTGCGGTGCTCGGGGCGACCGACAGGCATGGAGCTGAGATCACGGATCGTCCGGTGTCGGTGCCGGACTTTGCCGCGACGGTCTATCGCGCGCTGGGTCTCGATCCGATGGCGAAGCTTTATACCCTCGATGATCGACCGATGTTCGCGTTGCCCGACGGCAAGCCGGTGTCAGAATTGATCTGAGCAGAGGGCAGACAGCTTGCTCGAATAATGCGATGGCCAAGCAGTCTGAACCTTGAAATATTCCCTCCCCATGAATTCCAAGATTTTCGTTTTATCCGCGCTGCTCGCGCTGAATGTGAATGCCGATTCGGCCTGGAACAGTTTTCGGGGTCCCACCGGCCGCGGGCACTTCTCCGGTAAGGCACCCGTGAAATGGACTCCCGGCGATGTCGCCTGGAAACTTGATCTCAAGGGCCGCGGACAGTCCTCCGCCGTGAATGCCGGCGATCGGCTCTTCCTGACCTCCGCTTCCGCAGATGGCTCCGAGCGCTACGTGATCTGCGTGGACGCCAACAAGGGCAAGGTGCTTTGGGAACAGACGGTCAAGTCACCGCTCGTTGAGAAGGCGCACAAGATGAACAGCCACGCCACCCCCACCTGCGTGACGGATGGTGAACGAGTTATCGCCTTCTACGGGCCAGCCGGAATCCATTGCTTTGATCTGAATGGCAAGAAACAGTGGTCGAAGAATCTGGGTGAGTTCCCCGGCAACTGGGGCATCGCGGCCTCCCCTATCATCGTCGACAACAAGGTCATCCAAAACTGCGATGCTACCGGTGAGTCTTCGCTGGTTGCGCTCGACAAGATCAACGGCAACGAATTGTGGCGAACCAAACGCGAGGATAAACCACGTGGCGGTTGGAGTTCCCCGTTCCTCATCGATATCGGCAAACGCAAGGAGTTGGTGCTGAACGGAGAATTCGGCGTGCGCGGTTACGATCCGGAGAGCGGCAAGGAACTTTGGTTCTGCAAGGCTTTCAACGGACGTGGTTCGCCCGTGCCGGATTTCGATGGCAAGAACCTCTTCGTTGTGAACGGAAAGCCGGGCGACATTTACTCGGTGACTCCGGGAGGCAGCGGCGATGTGACCAAGAGCCGTATGGCTTGGCATGCCGAACGGACGCGTGGCCGCGACTTGCCTTCGCCGTGCGCGGTGAACGGTCTCGTCATCGTCTCGGGGATGTCCGGGGAAACCCGTTGCTATGACGCCAAGACGGGTCAGGTTTACTGGACTGAGCGACTGACGGAAAATCGCAACGAGTTTGCCGGTGCGCCCTTGGTCGCCAATGGACTTGTCTACTTCACCTCGGTTTACGGCGGCGAAACGGTCGTGATCAAGGCGGGCAAGAAGTTTGAGAAAGTCGCGACCAACTCGGTCGGGGCCGATCGTTCGAAGCTCTTTCGGGCCACGCTCGCGCCGATCAATGGCAAACTCTATTCGCGCAGTTTCACCACCCTCTACTGCATCAATCCGTGATCGCTCGGTGTTGTTTGGTGTTGGCTGTCTGCGTCGTGTTTTCGGCGTCGGCGCAAGATGCTGCGGACCAGATCAAGCGCTGGCTGCAGATGGACAAGGATGGTGATCTCAAACTCACCAAAGATGAGTCCACGGGATTGATGAAGCGTTTCTTCGATCAGAATGACGCGAACAAGGACGGCTTTCTCGACCATAAGGAACTCGAAGCCTTGCAGCAACGCCTCTCCCGCAATCGCGGTCGCCAACAGCCGAACAACAACCGTAATCGCCAACAGGCGACGTCCACGGAACAACTTCTGAAGACGGCTCCGGATGACGTCATCATCGAGCCGGACATTGCCTATCGCCCTGGTGACAGCAAGGCGTGGCGCTTGGATTTGGTCAGGGCGAAGAAGGATTCGGAAACGCCCCGGGCAGGGATTGTCTTTGTTCACGGAGGCGGTTGGCGCAGTGGTGACAAGCGGACCGGCACGTTTCTACGTGGGGCGATCGAATACGCCCAGAAGGGCTACGTTTGCATCACTGTGAACTATCGTCTCACTGGCGAAGCCCCGTTTCCTGCCTGTATCGAGGATGTGAAATGCGCTGTCCGTTGGTTCCGAGCCAACGCCAAGAAATACAATCTCGATTCCGATCGTCTCGGTGCTTACGGCAATTCCGCTGGTGCGCACCTCGTGTCTATGCTTGGCCTTTGCCGTGCCGATGCCGGTCTCGAAGGCGATGGTCCACATCAGGATCAATCGAGTCTCGTGCAAGCTGTCTGTGCTTCCGCGACACCGAGTAAGCTCGATCTGTTCGGTCGCAGTCCCAAATCATCTGAACGATTCAAGGGCGACAACGAGGAAGAACGGATTAAACTCATCCGAAAGAGTTCCCCGGTCAATCACGTCAGCAATGGCGCCCCACCGTTCCTCCTCATTCACGGTAATGCCGACAGGACGGTGGATGTGAAACACGGCGACATCCTTGTCGAAGCCCTGAAGAAAGCCGGTGCTGATGTCACCTACCTCCGCATTGAAGGTGCCGGACACGGCGTCTTCAATCAGCACAAGGACCGTACCGGCCCAGCGATGGAAAATTTTTTCGCGCGGACGCTGGGAGAGTGACGCGGTTGTGGCGGC
>JBMYQZ010000437.1:0-5099 GCA_049601855.1 Limisphaerales bacterium
GTGTGGCCGATGATTTCGAAGAGACCACTTTCGGCAGCGGCGGTGAGTCGTTCGAAGTACGTGGTCCAGACTTCCAACGTGCCGCGCGTTTTCCATTCGGAAAGTTTGTCCGGATGATCAACTTCCCAGTCGTCGGAGACGTAATGCACGGAGCCGATGAAGTAATCCCAAGGGTGCCGGCCCGCGAGTTCCTTGATCCATTCCTCGTGCCCAGGGATATAGTCGATTTCAAGCGCGAGCTTGATGGTAAGGTCCGGGTGATCGACCTGGGCCTGCTCGACCTTCTCCACATATTCATCCAATTGGCCGATGCACATGCGCCACTCGTCGAAGTCATCTTCGCGCATCGGCGAATGATCGGAGAAACCGATCTCAGTCAGGCCAACGCTCTTCGCGTGAGCGGCGTATTCGGTGGGTTCACCCTCAGCATGCCGGCAAAGCGGCGTGTGCATGTGATAGTCAGCAGGCCAACGCATGCGCGGAGGTTAGAGATTTGAGGGACGGGAGAACAGCCTTTGGTCAGCACGTGCGTTTCTGCGCCGTGCGCACGAGATCGCGACGGGTTTCGGCCTCGAATTTCTGCATCAGGCCGCTGACCAATTCCTGCGTTGCCGAATTCTCCAACTTGAAGCGGGAACCTATCTGCGGGTCCTGAAAACCGTCGGCCAACATGTGCATGGCCGTGCGCTCCTGATCTGACAAATCCGACTTGGTCTGCTCTTCGTGCCCCATTTCGTCGACGCGCATGTAGGCGGTGTCGGTGATGGGCGGATGGGTGTATTGCTTGCCTTCCATCGCCGAGCGAATCGCCGGGACGAGGTGATCGGCCGCGGAATGCTTCATGATGTAAGCCGATGCACCGTTGCGAAGGGCTGACCAGACGTAGACATCGTTGTCGTAGAGAGAAAGGAAGATGGCGCGCGGTCTGGGGATCAAACGTTGCGTGTGTCGCAATACCTCGATACCAGTCATTCCCGGCATGACAACGTCTACCACAAAGACGTCCGGGACGAGGTCCTCAATCATGCGCAAGGCTTCGATGCCATTGTCGGATTCCCCAATGACTTCAATATCCGTCTGGGATTCGATCATCCCGCGAATGCCACGGCGAACCAATGGATGGTCCTCCGCAATGACTACAGTAACTTTCTTCATGCCTCACCAATTTCGAGTCCTGCTATAACGGGATGGGTTGGCATCTGCAACGGAAAATCAGCCAAGATCGCGGTTCCGCCACCCGGATGAGATTCCACGTCAAACTCGCCACCCAACAATTGCACGCGTTCGCCCATACCCAGCAGCCCGCAGCCATCGGTCTTGTAACGTTTACGCGCTGAATCGAATCCCTTGCCGTGATCCTCCACCCGGATATGCAGTTTCTTCTGGTCGGTCCAGACATGCACCTTGGCCTCCTCCACCTTGGCGTGGCGGGCGATGTTGGTGAGCGATTCCTGGGCAACGCGATAGGCGGCGGTCTCAAGTTCGGGCGAGAAGCGGCGACCGTCCACACCGGTGTGTTCGAAACTCACCTTCACGTGCGTATCACAGGTGTAACGATCGAATTGCCACAACAGGGCAGGCAACAGCCCAAGGTCATCGAGAAGGGAGGGCCGAACCTCCTGATACAGGTTTCGGATCAGTGAAACCATTTTGCCCAACGCAGCCTGTCCGTCATCGAGCCGCTCCAAGCCATCGTTGGGCAACATGTCTTCGAGTTCATTGAAGACGAACTTCAAGACGGTCATCGCCTGCCCGGCTTCGTCGTGAAGTTCACGGGCAATCCGACGGCGTTCCAGTTCCTGGGTCTCGATCAGGCGGCGTGAAAGAGTGCGCAGTTCGTTTGCGTAGAGAGTCAGTTTCCTTTCGGCCTCCGTGCGGACCTTTACCTCCCGCTTCAATTCAGTATTGGCCGTGCGCAATTCCGAAGTGCGTTCCCGCACCCGAAACTCCAACTCGGCGTTGGCCCGTCGAAGTTCCTCGCGCGCCGCGTGGATCCGCATGAACGAACGAATGCGGGCAACGAGTTCTCCGATCTGGATGGGTTTATGGAGGTATTCGTCAGCACCGCTCTCGAGGCCGCGAATGCGTTTGTCACTGGTGATTTCGTGTCCGGAAATCAGGATCACAAAGACGTCGGCAAATTCGGGGTCATCCTTCAGCGTGCGACAGACATCGCGGCCGTTGATGTCCGGTAGAATGACGTCGAGTAAAACCAACTCGGGTTTCTCCTCGCGCACGATGCTCAGGGCCTCCTCGCCTCCGTGCGCCTGGAGCGTCGCAAAGCCTTCGCTCTCCAATAAACTCACCATCAGCTCAACGGTGTCCGGATCATCGTCCACAACGAGCACTCGAATCGTCTGACCGTCAGGTTGGGAAGTCGGGGGTTCCACAGAGGCAACGGATTCAAAATACATTGGCGACCGTAGGAGCATTTCCTAAACCAGTCGCAGGAATACAATTCGCAGCGTGGAGATCCCGCAAAAGCATGGCAAAACCTTTATTTTAACGAAATCGAGATTCCGGCAGATTCATACCAATGCCGCTCTTCGAGACTGAAAATCTGAGGCTTTTCTACCGTTGGGAAGGTAGGAACGACCGACCCACCTTGGTGCTTTCGCATTCGCTGGGATGTTCCTGTGAATTGTGGAGGGAGCAAGTTGCGGCGCTAGGCGAGCACTTCCGCATCCTCCTCTACGACCACCGTGGGCATGGCCGTTCCGAATCTCCGGAAGGCGAATGGAGCATCGATGATTTC
This sequence comes from Limisphaerales bacterium, assembly GCA_049601855.1. Taxonomy (GTDB): domain Bacteria; phylum Verrucomicrobiota; class Verrucomicrobiia; order Limisphaerales; family JAYPXF01. The sequence continues at coordinate 2,756 of JBMYQZ010000437.1, forward strand.
GGCTGCGACTTGGTGAAATTGTTGGATCACCCGCAGTTGGAAGCGGTGAATTTCTGCGGTCTCTCCCTCGGCGGCATGGTCGGAATGTGGCTGGCACAGAACGCTTCTGATCGAATCGGAAAGCTCGTCCTCTGCAACACTGCGGCCCAGACCGAGAATCCATCGCTGCTGCAAAACAGGATTCGCACGATTGAAGAAGAGGGGCTCGCGAAAATTGTCGGCAACGTCCTCGAACGCTGGTTCACGATGGCGTTCCGACAACGACAACCAGCCCGCGTCGCCGAATTTCGATCCCTGCTCGAAGCTACTTCGGACCGGAGTTACGCCGCGACAAGTCGTGCGGTGTGTGATTTGAACCTGACCGCGGGATTACCGGATATCACCCACCCTGCCCTAGTGATCTACGGCACGCATGACACGGCAACACCACCGTCGTGGAATCTCGCGATCGCGAAGGCGGTTCGCAACGCCAGATCGGTCGAGCTACCGACCGCGCATCTTTCCAATGTGGAGGCGGCCGCCGAGTTCAACCGTGTGGTGTTGGATTTCATGTCCGGTAGCGAGCAATGACCTTCGGGTCGGGATCCATTCCCAAGCCCGGCCCATCGGGGATGGGTATTACACCTCGATTCGGTTGCGGCATGGCCGGGTAGAGCCACGCCTCGGGTTCGACATAAAGATACTCGACCAATCCGACCGCCGGATCGAGCGCGGCCATTTGCAAAGTTGCCAGGTAACCCGGACCAAAGTAAGGCGAGTGAGGCATGATGGGCAGCCGGTGATCCACGTTCAGCTCGGCGATCTTGGAGAATTCGGTGATGCCACCAACCTTCGTGATGCTCGGTTGCAGAAAATCCGTGGCGCCAAGCCGCATCATTTCGCCAAACTGAAACGCCGTGCAGGCATTCTCACCGGTGGCGATCTTGATACCGGTCTTCCGCAATTCGGCGAGCGTGCGAAAATCTTCCGGCGGAAAGATGGGTTCCTCCAGCCAACGCGATTTCAGTTCGATGAGCTCCGGAATGACCTCACGAGTGAATTCGAGTGACCAGTTGCAATTGACGTCAACGGTCATCGGCAGATCCGGCCCGATTGCCTCGCGGCAACGCCGGATCTCCGGCATCTGGATTTCGTGCAGCTTGATCTCGGGAAAACCTGCTTTCGCGCCTTGCTCCGAGTACTTCGCCACCAACTCCCGATCGCCGTAGCGGACCAGACAACAATAGGCCGGAATCGATTCTCGCTTCCTTCCACCCAGATACTCGGCGACGGAAACGCCGGCCGCCTTGGCGATCAGATCCCACAGCGCCAGATCAACCCCGGACAAAGCGAAGGTCGTGATCCCGTAGCGACCGGGCAACACCAGTCTACGTTGAATCTCCTCGCTGAACTTGCGTGGATCATCGAGTTCACGTCCCACCAACAAGGGTGCGATCATGCGCTCGATAATTGGGGCTACGGATCGATTGCAAAAATATCCGAAACCCTCGCCCCACCCCACCAAGCCTTTGTCCGTTTCAATCCGTACCAGACAAAAGTCAAGTTGGTCCCACTTCGTCGGGAAGATACCTTCGCCCGAACTCCCGTCATCGAAGGGAATCGAAAGCAGAATCGGTTCAACCTTGGTGATCTTCATGATCAGTTCCAGCTCAGGGCGGATCGTTTCGCCCAATAAACTTCCGGTATCTCCCGAATGTCGCCGTGCTCGCCTGCCCCGTCGCATTGAAGCGCTGCGACATTGGCGTGCAAATGCGCTGCAGTTGCCGCGCCGCTGAGGACGACCGAAGCCCACGGCTTTCGGACGGCTTCGGACAAGGCCAGTTGATCAATCGCTGGTTCCGATCTTTCGCGGGAGGTTAATCGACCGTTGGCGAGCGCTTCCTTCACAATCACGCCCATCCCTGCCTGATGGGCTTCAGCCAAGGCCGGGCCGGCGGAGGGCTCAAGGAGATTCCACGTGGCTTGAACGGCATCAAAAAGACCCGTGGCGATCGCTTTGCGAATCACCTCGCCCTGACTCGGGCCGCTCACGGAAAGCCCGATGAAGAGTCCCTCGCCTTTCAATTCCGCCAAGCGGCGGTGTAGGTGTAGCCCCACTTCGAACCAATGGTGACATCCGCCGGTTTTCGACTGCGAAGCCACGAACCCAGAAAGGACTCGGCACGCCGATACGACCGGGCGGCATCGAAGTAGCGAACGCCCGCATCATACGCCGCGTTCAAGACGACGTGAGCTCGCGCCTCCATTTTCGCTACATCGCGCTGTCTTCCCAAGTCCTCGGCATGGCCGAGATTGATGTAACCGGGGCGACCAAGCGCGGCCAGGCCCAAGCCCAGCGGCGTCA
>JBMYQZ010000438.1:0-5081 GCA_049601855.1 Limisphaerales bacterium
AAACTTGTAAGTAAAGTTAACTTATGTGCAGCATCATAGCCGCCTATATCTAATTTAGATTCATGATCAGACGTAAAGCCTTTTTGTTTTGCATCAGTTAATACTTCATCAAAACTTTTGTTTTCAGACTCCATCGTGAGCGACTACGAAACCAGATTCGGCGGGATCGCGCGTTTGTTTGGCCAAGCCGGCTTGGAACGCCTGCGTGCTGCTCACGTAATGATCGTGGGGATCGGCGGTGTTGGCACTTGGTCAGTCGAAGCTCTCTCCCGCTCCGGCGTCGGCCGCTTGACGGTCGTTGATATGGACGACGTCTGCGTCACCAACGTGAACCGTCAGATTCACGCCCTCGACGTAACCATCGGCCACGCGAAGGTCTCCGCCATCGCCGCGCGAGCAAGACAGATCAACCCTGAAATTGATTGCACAGAGATCGCTGAATTCTTCACCGACGCCAATGCCGACCGTCTTTTGGACACCAAACCGGATTACGTCATCGACGCCATCGACAACGTCGCCAACAAGTGCCTCCTCATCGTCAAATGCCGTGAGCGTGAAATCCCGCTCGTCACCTGCGGCGCCGCCGGTGGTTTGCAATCCGGCGTCCGGGTAAAAGTCGAAGACCTCTCGCGCACTTCCCAGGACGGCCTCCTGAGGCAGGTTCGCAAGAAACTTCGCAGAGACCACGGGTTCTCCAGGGATCCGAAGCGCAAGTTCAAAATCCCCGCCGTCTACGCACCGGAAACCCCGGTCTATCCGTGGGCCGATGGTACGGTTTGCGATGCCAAGGAAGAAGGTACGGACCTCAAACTGGATTGCGCGAGTGGATTTGGGACGGCCACCTTCGTCACCGGCGCCTTCGGGTTTGCCGCAGCGGAACACGTGGTCCGCGAAATTACTGCCGGTGACTAACGGCTGGGAACTGTTCTCGGAAACCGCACTTGCAGCGGCCCGATCTGATCGGACAAATACTTCAGGCGAAAGTTCACGATATTGGCATTCCAGTTCGGATGAGCCTTTTGCAGGCTCTTCAAATCTCTCTCCGCCGCGAGATACTTTTCCAGTGCCGATCGTCCCTGTCCCGCCGTCTTGAGCGAATCGCCCTCCGTGATTATCTCGAAGATTGGAATATACAGTTTCTGCGCAGACTCCATGGGCCCGGAGTTCGGTGACATGACAAAGACAAAATCACCCTCGTCCAAGTCTGGATCTCGAATCTTTCCGTACTGGGGAACCTGGCCGGCGTCATAGTAAGTCAGTCGATCGCGCAGGAACCGAGCGAGCTCCGAACCAGTGATGTCACCATCCCGTGTCGTGTCTGCGTCGCCCCTTAAGGCACGCACAAACATCCGCGCAAAAACACTCTTCTTCGGCAGTTGCTCCCCGGCTGTCCCTGCCGTGATGAATTGCCTTACTGGACGCCCAGTCAGACTTCCGACCCGACCCTCACTCGTCGGCATCGCCACCTCCGGAAACAGACTGTCGTGAAAGCAGCTGTCGAAGAGAAAAATCGCATGCTTGGCCTTCATCTCCCGGCACCATTCCTGGATCAACTTCATGGATAATGACTTCTCCCTTAGCCCCTCGCCATCCCCCTCCAATTCTGGCGCATCCGCACCAACGAGGTATCCCCGTTTGTTGGATGTAAATCCGTGACCGCTGAAATAGAACAGCAGGCGATTCTGCGACTGGGCACCGTGATCTTGGATAAACTTCTCAAAGGCCTTCGACAGTCCTGCCTTGTCCGGATCCGAAACACTACGCACTTGGAAGCCAATCCGCTCCAAAGCAGCCTGAACATCCCTCGTCTCGGCGACCACATTCGTCAGGCTCGGCCAACCGTGGGTGTATTGGGACACCCCGATCACCAAGGCATGACTTTCCTGGTAGGTAAGCGACTGCGCCGACTGCGCCTTAAACGTCAAGGCGAGGAGGAACAACCCGAGAATCAGTCGACCGTGCACGCCGCATTGATATTTCGCAGCCAGCCTACGGTCAATCTGGAACCCCGTTCATTCCGGCGCTTGTACCGGAGGAAAATACAGGCGAACCGGTGTCCGTTTCCACCAATGGCCCGTCGATGCACGTTCTTCCGGAGTCGTGAACTGGTAGTTGTAGACGACAGCGCGCAAATGCTTTGGCGGCTGATCGGGGAACGGGTTCACGGCAAAGAACGACTTGGCCGACTCCTGATTCTGGAGCAACTGCAAAGCCAACGACCAGACCCAGGGATTTTGTTGCACGTGCCCCAAGGCCGCGAACCACATCTGCCAATCCAACCGCGGCTGGTGCGGAGCAACAATCGGAGGACGCCGTGCCAGATCACCCGCCTTGTAATGAAACTCGTAGACCTTCCAGGTCTCCCCATCGTTACTGCCCTCCAGCACAATCTCGGGTCGCCCTTCCGTCATGTTCGCAAACAATCCGTATCCATTCACAATCCGGAACTGCTCGACGTGCACGACCGGACCCGCGATCCACGCCGGAGGCGCCATCCGGAACGTTCGGGACATGGAAGAGACAGACAACCAAAGCGTCATCACCACGAGGCACGCGGTCGGCACCGTTCGCAACCACCACCGCAGATCGGCACGGCAATCTCGGGGCACTTCGCCCTTGAGCAAACCAGTGATCTTGCGCGGGAGGAATCTCCTCACCACCCGATCATCCAACAAAGCCAGGCACACGACGATCGTGAGGAAGTTGAAGAAGGTGTAATTCCCCGAAAAGATGATCACCACCATCAGCGCGATGGTCGAACCCGCGGCGAAAACCCGCAGGTTGCGTGGCAGGAAGATCATAAACGGCACCACCAGCTCGATGAAGAACATGATGTTGCACGACCAGACGTGAAACCACTGCGGCAGGTTGTGGAGATACCACGAAAACGGATTGGGCAAGGGCTGCGTCTCGTAGTGAACCGTCAACGCCGTCGAATTCAACCACAACGGATCCTTGGACAGCAACTTCACCACGCCGGAAGCGAACATCAACCGAAAGACCAACCAGCGCGCCAGCAAGATGGGAATGAACGGCGGCTTTCCCAATCGCCGGGGATCATCAAACACCGACCAGCGCGCCGCAAAGATGCCAATCACCCCGGCCTCCAACAGCAGAATGTCCCATTGAAAATTCAGCCACGGCGAACAGACCTGCAGGAGCGACAAATAGAGCAGCCATAGCCCGGACAAACTCGGCATCGTCAAGAACCCCGCCGTCGCGCAAACCGCCAGCACACAGCCAAGGCCACACACGAAGTGGATGAACCCATCGCTCGAACTGATCCAGAAAACAGTGGGCACGCGCCAGACCGACGCCGAAGCAGCCTCTAGACTCTCCATCGTTCCGACAATTGGCACCAGTCCATCGGATCCCGACAAGGGCATGATCTGGCTCCACAACGACGCAAACGCGACCAGGTAAACCAACCCCAACCCTCGCAGAAACAACCACATCGTCAGCTGGTATTGCGGCAGCTCAACGTTGCTTCCAAAGAAGAACCGCGTGATCCGCGAAAACAACATTCGACGCTTCGCCACGGTCGCGTAACCCCATTCCGCCAGCGGTGCCAAACCCGGCACGCCCCGAAACACATCGGCAATCAAACCGCATCGCGTTGCCAACGATTCAGCCACCGCTTCTGCCCCCGAAAACACCGTCCCATCCGGCTGAACGAACTGCACCGATCGGTCGTATTCCGCCTCCGGAATTTCCGAAAACCTCCCCTGCTCCATGATCTCCTGGCTGGACACAAACTCCACCCGATCCCCGGCCCAAAGTTTCCACCTCTCGATCCAAAAGCAGCAAAAGCGACAGTCCCCGTCGTAGATCATCACCGGCCGCTCCGGTTTCTCGGCCACTTTTACCACATCGCCCACGCCTCAATTAAACGGTAACGAGTATTCCTGTCCATCTTCGGTGGAACTTGACGACGAGAGTGCTACTCTGTCGCCATCCGAATGGAGAAAGAAGGAATGACGAAAACTTCTGTTCAATTCGTGGTTGCCGACGTCTCCCCCACCGATGTGCGGCTCGACACTGAAGAATGCCGACAACGCCTGTCCCGATTGCTCACGAACACCCAGATCGTGAGGGGCTCGGATTTCGGTCGCCAAGTCGTCCGCGAGGCCAATTATCACCCGTTGATCGCGGCGGCGGCCTTGGCTTTCAAGCATCACCTGCCGCTTACGTTGTCTCCGGACATGATCTGGCTCACCGTCCTGCAAGGTGTCGCCCAACACACCCGCCTTCACTCCGAACGACTTCGCGACCAACTCGTCCCCGGTTTGAAGAGCCGCATTGAGCTCGTGGTCGACTACGGCGCCATGGCCCTGCCTTCCAACGACCCCGAAGTGGACAGGGCCACCGGCGAATTCGTCGCCGCCATCCATCGGCATCTGCATCCGCAAGTGAGGGAATTGCTCCAAGCCGATTTCAGCACGACCACGCAAATGGACCGCATTGCCGGCGCGGTGGCGCTCATGGATGCCTGCCAGTCTTACTTCGACTACGTGTTCTATTGCATTTGCGGCATTCCCTCCGTGACCCTGGAAGGCACCGTCGATGATTGGGAATTGTTGAGCGCGAAGATCAACGCTCTGCACGACTCCGATCTCGAGTTAAGTTGGTGGACGAAACGCCTGAAACCATTGTGCATTGAATTTGTCCAGGCCGCTCGCGGATGGATCGACCGGGCGCACTGGCAAAATCTCATCAAAATCACCGAGATCTACGGGGACGAGGATCTCAACGGCTGGATTCTTAAATTCATTCCCTACATTTCGACGGGTAAGAACCGCCCCTTCAGCAAGCGGAATCCCGTCCTCGAGCTGAACAAGTATGACGCCCCAAAAGAGAACGAGCGCAGTATCACCGGCTGCATCTCGAGCTGGTTGCCCAGCGGGCTTTCGCAGGCGCCGGTGATCGTGGCCAACCACGCGAACGGTCAGAAATCCACGTCCGATTTCATCGCCGGATTCTCAGGTGTCATCCAGTCAGATGAAGATCAATCGTTGCGTCCTGCCATCGGCTGGACCATCACGACCGGCTGCAAGATCGATCAACTCATTCACCAGCTGGAT
>JBMYQZ010000439.1:0-5073 GCA_049601855.1 Limisphaerales bacterium
GGATGCCGGTATCGCGATCATCTACCAGGAATTCAACCTCGTTCCCGGCCTCACTGCGGCGGACAACATCTTTCTCGGACAGGAAAAGACGCGTGCCGGATTCATTCGACGTGGCGAGGAACGTCGGCGGGCGAAGGAACTGTTTGAGCGTCTTGAAATCGACATCAACCCGGATGCGCTCTGCCGTGACCTGACCGTCGCCCAGCAACAGATCGTTGAAATCGCGAAAGCGTTGGCCCTGGATGCCCGCATTCTCGTGATGGACGAACCGAGCGCCGCACTCACGACCCGTGAGGTTGATCGGCTCTACGCCGTCATTCGCGAACTCAAGGCGCAGGGGATCGGGATCGTTTACATCAGTCATCGACTGGACGAAATCTTCGAGGTTTGCGATCGCATCAATGTCCTGCGCGACGGTGAAAACGTCAGTGAAAAGCCCGTGGCCGACGTCACTCGAAAGACGCTGATCGAGATGATGGTCGGTCGCGAATTGAAGGATGAATTCCCCTCCCGCGAATCGCACATCGGCGACGATCGCCTGGTGGTGAAGGATCTCCAACGAGGCAAGGCGGTGCAGGGCGTTTCCTTCCACGTGCGCCAAGGCGAGATCCTCGGAATGACCGGCTTGGTAGGCGCGGGGCGCACGGAAACCGTCCGCTTGATTTTTGGTGCCGACAAACGCGAAACCGGCACCGTGTCGCTCGATGGCAAGGTGTTGAACATCAAGAGCCCCAGCGATGCAATCAAGGCGAAGATTGGTCTGCTCACCGAGGATCGCAAACTACAGGGCCTCGTCCTGCCCCATTCCGTTCGCGATAACTTCGCGCTGCCAAATCTCGATTGGCTCTCAAGTCTCGGCTTCGTCAAGCGCAAGCAGGAACGCGAGTCCTTTGGAGGCTACGTCGAGAGTCTGAAGATCAAGATTCCGCATCAGGAACAGGCCGCCAAGAACCTTTCCGGTGGCAATCAACAAAAGGTCGTGCTCGCCAAGTGGCTGGCCCGCAATTGCGAGGTGCTCATCTTTGATGAACCCACCCGCGGTATCGACGTTGGCGCCAAATACGAGATCTATTGCCTGATGAACGAACTCGCCGCCAAGGGCAAGTCGATCATCATGATCAGCTCTGAGCTTCCGGAGATCCTCGGTATGAGCGACCGCATCCTCGTGATGCACGAAGGCCGCGTCACCGGCGAGATCTCCGACGTCGAGAACGCCACCCAGGAACAGATCATGGATCTGGCAGTGAAGTGAAGGCCCTCCTCAACGATTACGGCATGGTCGTAGTGTTGTTCGTCATCGCTGGCGTGCTCAGTGTCCTCACTTGGACCGAGCAGCAACCGGCCGGCAAGAGCGGGGCACGGCGACTTGTGGGTGAGATCAAGGCGAAGGTTGAAAGCGGTTCGATTCTCATTGCGACCGGTGCTCATCAGGAAGACCTGGATTACTCAGCCGAACTGGAAACCGGTCTCGAAGCCGCTGGCTACAGCGTCGTCAAGGTGGTCAACGGGGATGCGCGGGCGGCCCGGGGAGTGCTTAAGGAACTGGCTGCGGCCGGAACGAAGATCGATCTCGTTGCCGGGACGCCGGTGACCGTGAAGCTGCTGGTCTTCGAAGACTTGGATGAGGATTTCCCCGAGCTGGGTGATCCGCAGGTGGTGGCGCCGTCGTCCTATATGTGGCCCACTTTCCTGAAGGTCCAAAATCTCCTGAACATTTCCAATCAGGTAGCGGTGATCTCCATCCTCGCCATCGGCATGACCTTGGTGATCATCACGGCCGGAATCGATCTTTCCGTGGGCAGCCTCATCGCTTTGTCTTCCGTGATCGCGGCGTGGTTCATCGAGAACAAGGCCGGTGGATTGGATGCCTCCGCCAAAGGCATGATCTGGTCTTGTCTCGCTGCGATTGTGGCGTGCGGATTGGTGGGGTTGTTCACCGGTACGATGGTCACGGTGTTCATGGTTCCGCCCTTCATTGTGACCTTGGCGATGATGCTGGTCACCAGTGGTTTCGCTTACATTATCGCGGGGGGGACTTCGATCTACAAGGTGCCCGATTCGTTCACCTGGCTGGGAGTCGAAACGTTCGCCGGAATCCCGATCCAGGTGATTCTGATGTTTGGCCTTTATGTCGGGGCTCACCTGTTGATGTCCAAGTCCAGTTATGGGCGCAAGATCTACGCGGTGGGTGGGAATCCCGAGGCAGCTCGACTTTCCGGTGTGCGGGTGAATCGGGTGTTGGTATCGGTCTATGTCGTCTGTGGTCTGCTGGCGGGCGTGGGCGGGGTGGTGCTGGCCTCGCAGCTCAAGAGTGGATCGCCGACCTATGGGAACATGTTCGAATTGTACACGATTGCGGCGGTGGTGGTCGGGGGCACGAGTCTGATGGGAGGGGAGGGCAAGATCTTCGGCACACTCACCGGCGCCTTTGTCATCGGCGTGATCAACAACGGGATGAACCTGCGCGGTGTCGATCCCTATACCCAACGGGTCGTGCTTGGCTTCGTCATCCTCGCTGCCGTCATCCTCGACAAGCTCAAGAAGAACAACTGGCGGCTGGGGACAAACTAGGTAGTCTCCCTCCTGTCATGCGATTCCTGTTGGGTGTGTTGATTGGATTGCTTCCGTGCTGTTTGAAAGCAGCATCCGGAATCGCGTTCTTCGAACAAAAGATCCGGCCCGTGCTCGCCAAGCATTGCTACGAGTGCCATTCGGCGCAGGCAGCGAAGAAGGGGAAGATCAAAAGTGGACTGCAATTGGATACGCGGACGGGTGTTCAGACCGGAGGTGAACGTGGGTCGGCTCTCAAACTGATTGTTTCCGCCTTGCGTCAGGACGGCGAATTGAAGATGCCGCCATCCGGCAAACTGTCCGATCTTGTCATCGCGGACTTCCAACGTTGGATCGAAATGGGTGCACCGGATCCACGCGACGGGGAAATGGTCGAGGTGGTGCAGGCGGATGACTTTGAGAAGGCACGGGAGTTCTGGTCATTTCGGCCGGTCAGGAAATCGGCTCGTCCGGAAGTGAAGGACAAGGATTGGCCGAGGAGCGAATTGGATTGGTTCGTGGCCTATCGGCGAGAGGCAAAGGATCTGAGGCCGGCTGGTTATGCCACGAAGCGAACGCTGATTCGGCGCCTGTATTTCGATCTGGTCGGATTGCCGCCTTCGCCCGACGAATTGTCGCGCTGGGTGGAGGCGGATTCGAGGGACCTGGTGGATGAGTTGTTGGCGTCACCGCATTTTGGTGAACGCTGGGGGAGGCATTGGCTCGATGTTGCCCGCTATGCCGATTCCAATGGTCGCGCGCGCAATGTCCTGTGGCACCACGCCTGGCGCTATCGCGATTGGGTGATCAAGGCATTCAATGACGATCTGCCCTTCAACGAGTTTGTGAAGCATCAGGTTGCTGGAGATCTGTTGCCGGCGAAGGGGAGGGAGCGGGATGATATGATTGTAGCGGCGGGGCTGCTCGCGCTCGGTCCGAAAGCCGTGGAGGAAAGAAGGACGGAGCTGTTTACGATGGACGTCATAGACGAGCAGATCGATGTGATTACCCGAGGCTTCATGGGCTTGTCCGTTTCCTGTGCGCGTTGTCACGACCACAAATTTGATCCCGTGCCGACGAAGGACTACTACTCGCTCGCCGGTATTCTCCTGAGCACGAAGACACAATACGGCTACGGGCCGCCACACAATTGGAACATCAACAACGACACGGAGTATCAGCCGATTGGCCCGCACGTGGAAGAGCGACTGCCACAGGCGGCTGAGTATCGGGAGAAGGTTATCGCCAAGATTCGTGAGCGAGGGAAGGCGCGTTCGGATCGTTATCGCGTGGTGCGTCGCAAGGCTGACTCGGAGCGGAAACTGAAGAAGGTCGCCGACGACGCGAAGAAGGAACTGAACGCCAGTATCAAGAAGATGGCGGCGGAGATTGAGGATTGGGATGAGCGCATCAAGAAGATGGAGGAGGAACTCGAGGCCCTGCAGGCGGACGTGCCGCCGCAACCGGGCTATGCCATGTCCGTCAGGGAAAAGGTGAAACCTGAGGACTGTCGCGTTTACATTCGTGGCGAAGTCACCACTCCCGGAAAGAAGGTTGCCCGAGGCAATCTGCGCTTTCTTGACCTCGCCGGAATCAAACCGATCTCCGAGGGTGAAAGCGGGCGGCGGCAGTTGGCCGAATGGATCGCCCACGAGAAGAATCCCTTGACGCCGCGAGTCTTCGTGAATCGCGTCTGGCAGCAACTTTTCGGTCGCGGATTGGTGACCACCCCGGATGACTTTGGCAAGACCGGTGCGAAACCTTCGCATCCGCAGTTGATGGACCACCTGGCCGCGGAGTTCATCGACAACGACTGGTCGGTGAAGAATCTCATTCGTTCGATCGTGTTGAGTCGCACCTATCAAATGGCCAGCGAGCCCGACGGCGTGAACCAGTCCGTCGATCCGGAGAATGAATGGCTGTGGCGGATGTCGCCGCGTCGATTGCAGGCGGAGCCTTTCCGAGATGCCGTGCTGGCGGTGAGCGGTCAATTGGATCGCAAACCGCGAGCGCGTTCGGTGATTGCGGAGTATCAGGAGTTCAAGGAGTTCGAATTCAATTCCGCCGTGAAACTCACCCAGGAGCAGATGCGCATAAACCATCGTAGCGTTTACCTGCCGATCGTCCGTGGCAACCTGCCGGAGTTGCTCGATCTCTTTGACTTTGCCGATCCCGATTCGCTGGCCGGCAAGCGCGACGAAACCACCGTGCCGGCTCAATCGCTTTACCTGATGAACGGGGAATGGATCATCGAACAGGCGAAATTCCTGGCGCAGCGATTGGAAGAACTGCCCCATGATGGAGTGCGAGTGAATCGGTTGTTTCAACTGGCGTACGCCCGACCTCCATCGCCGGTGGAGAAGGCGCGCACGCTGAGATTCGTGCACGACGATCCGGAGCGTTGGCATGTGGTCTGCCAAAGTGTTCTGGCAAGTACCGAGTTCCGGGTCATTCGTTGACGGCGAGCGAGCTGTGATTTGTCCTTCCGGCATCCTGCCGGGAGCATTGACGCGTGATTCGTGT
>JBMYQZ010000440.1:0-5067 GCA_049601855.1 Limisphaerales bacterium
TCGCTTGCATATTCAGTTGCCTTGTCAATAAAATATCGTCCATCCCCGATACATTCCGAAGCAATCAGTACGCGTTCAGCGTTCATGCCTTTTAAAACCGTTTTAAACCCACCACCAATGCCACCAATAATGTCTTCCTTCTTTGCAACAACATCGAGGTCAGTCCCTCTGACGTACTCCATCACGAGGAAGTGAACATTGCCGACCGTGTCTGCATCGTAGGCGGCGACGATGTTTGGATGATTCAGTTTCGCCAAGGCTCGGGCTTCCCGGGTGAAGCGCTCCGCAAAGGCGGGATCGTTGGCGACTCTGGACTTCATCACCTTCACGGCGACCAGGCGGTCGAGTTGTTTCTGACGCGCCTTGTAGACGACGCCCATACCGCCTTGGCCCAGACATTCGAGCATGTCGAGATTGGGAAAGAGGCGGGCGATGCTGGGGGTGATTTTCGCCGGACCGGCGTCCGGACTGGAGCCGGAAGCCATCGTTTCCGCCTCCGACTCGACACCATTCTCCATCAGGCACGCGGGGCACAGGCCTTCCGGCGCATCAGCGGGCAACTCCGCCTCACATTTCGGGCATTTCTTGGTTTCGTTCATCGTGACGCTTTCGGTCTGTGCAGTCCTTACCCGGTTTCGGCAAATGGTTACATGGGCATTTCAACCCCGCAACACGAGGCTCAGATTGTTGAGCTCCTCGTCGATATCATCTTCGGATCCGACGGTCTGAGCGATCTCGTGGCGCAAGGTGTCGCGATAGCGTTGGCGCAAACGATGCGCCGCAACTTTCACGGCGCCCTCTTTCAGGTCGAGAGTGTCAGCGATGTCCGCGTAGGAACGCCCGGTGGTACCCGTGGTAATGATTTCCTTGAGCTGCTCGAAAACAGCTTCGCGTCCGCTGTCGTGATATTCCTCGCGCAGAGCCGACAGCGTGCGGTCGAGAATCGTGATCGCCCATTTGCGTTCGAAGATCCGATCCGGCGTCATGTCCTCCTTCATTTCGCCTCCGTACCGGTGCTCCGCTTCTGAGCCGTCGATGGAAATGAATTCCCGGTCACCGCCACGCTTGAGCGCCTGTTCGCGTCGCCATTCCTTGGCCATGAAATGCTTGAAGGCCGACAGCATGAACGTCCGAAAGCGTCCCTTCTCCCGATCGGCCTGCGCCAGGTAGTTATTCTCCAACAGCCGACAGAAAAAGCCCTGTGTCAGGTCCTGCGCATTCTCCGGCCCCTGACCTGACTGGCGCGCAAAGGCGTAGAGCGGATACCAGTAAGCGCCGCAAAGCTGCTCCAAGGACGCGCGCGCCACGGACGAGTCATTGCCCCCGGCCGCAAGAATCTGTGTCCAACAAGTGGTGGCGAATTGATGCTGCTCATCGGACATCCCGTAAGTTCATTACCCGAACCTTGGCAATGGTTACAGTCGTTCTATGATCCCGCCATGCGATTCCTCTTGGCTGTCTTCCTTTGCTGGTCGGCTTCGGCTGCGGACTTTTCGGTCGCCACCTTCACCGCCGATGTCACCGTCCCACCCAACCACGGCATGATGGGCGGCTTGTGGAAATCGAAGACCGTCGCCGATCCCTTGTATGCCAAGGGCGTGGTCTTGTTCGGTGGCGAAAAGCCCGTCGCCTTCGTCTCCGTCGATTGGTGCGAAATCCGCAACGACGCCTACGACCGCTGGCGCGAGGTGATCGCAGAAGCCGCCGGCACGACGCGTGAACGCGTGCTCGTCTCCAGCATCCACCAACACGACGCTCCGCTCGCTGATCTCACCGCCCAGAAGATTCTCAACGACAGAAAACTCGAAGGCAGCATCTGCGATCTGGAATTTCACGAAGTCGCCGTGCAACGCGTCGCCAAGGCCATCCGTGCCGCGATGAAGAAACGCCAACCAATCACTCACTTCGGTATCGGCAAGGCCAAGGTGAAGAAGATCGCCTCCAATCGCCGCTACGAATTTGACGGTCGGTTCTCCTACAACCGAGGCAGTTCCAGCGGACGCAACGTCCTCGCCCGCAAAGCACCGGAGGGAACGATCGATCCATGGTTGAAGGCCCTGAGCTTTTGGAATGTTGACAAACCCGTCGCCATTCTATCCGGCTACGCCACGCATCCGATGAGTTACTACCGCACCGGCGCCGTCTCCGCCGACTTCCCCGGAATCGCCCGCGATCGGCGGGAGAAGGACATGCCCGATTGCCTGCAGGTCTACTTCAGCGGCGCGAGCGGCAACGTCACCGCCGGCAAATACAACGACGGCGCCCGCACCAATCGCCTCACCCTCGCGAATAAACTCTACGATGGCATGGTCGCCGCGTGGAAAGCCACGAAGCGCCACCCGCTGAAACAAATCGGCTTCCGCAACACCCAGGTCCAACTAGAACCGCGTACCAACCACACGCACTATCTCCCCACGCATTTGGAAGCCACCCTCCAACCCGGCAAGGACCACTGGAAACAGTGCCTCGCCGCCATGGCCGTGAGCTGGCGCCAACGCGTTGCCAAGGGACAAGGAATCGACGTCCCCGTCATCGATTTCGGTGACGCGCAGCTGCTCCAGCTCCCCGGTGAGATCTACGTCGAATACCAACTCGCCGCCCAGGCCATGCGCCCCGACAGCTTCGTTCTCGTCGCCGGCTTCGGCGAATGCGCCCCCGGCTACCTGCCCACCGAAAAGAACTGGCGGGAAAAAGACAGCAATCTCGGCGACTGGTCCTGGATCAACCCCGGTTCCGAGAAGCCCATGCTCGACGCGATTCGCCGGGTGCTGGTCGTGGAATAGTTGCTTGGCGAAGTCCCGTCGGTTGACGATGGTCGCACCATGAAATCTTGGTTCCGATGGTCCCTCGGCCTGCTGTTCACAGTTCAATCGCTGTCCGCCGCAAAGCCCAACATCATCTACATCCTCGCCGACGATCTCGGTTATGGAGATCTCGGGTGCTACGGTGGCTTGTTGATCGACACGCCGCGGATCGATCAGATGCGCAAGGAAGGGATGAAGTTCACTCAGCATTACGCGGGGAGCAGTCGTTGTGCGCCGACGCGGTCAAGTTTGTTGACCGGCATGCACACGGGGCATACGCGGGTGCGAGACAACTCGGGTTATCTCAAGAAAGGTCGGGTGCCCTTGTTGCCGGAGGACGTGACGATCGGGGAGGTCTTGAAGCAGGCGGACTATCGGACGGGGGTGATCGGGAAATGGGGTGTGGGCGAAGATGGCTCAACCGGTACGCCGAACAAGCAGGGCTTCGATTTTTGGTTTGGCTACCTGAACCAAACGCGGGCGCATTACTACTACCAAGACTATCTCTGGAAGAATGAGAAGAAAGTTCTCTATCCGGACAACCCAACGAAGCGCACGCACTACAGCCATGACCTCATGACGGACGAGGCCCTGGCCTTCATTGACCGCAACCAGAAGAAACCGTTTTTCCTCTACATGGCCTACACGATCCCGCACGTGGATCTTGATGTGCCGGAGGATTCGAAGAAGCCTTACATCGGCAAACTGAAGGAAACCAAACCCTACGGAACTCCCGGTGGGCAACACTATCGCTACGAGGAACGGCCCCATGCAACCTTTGCCGGAATGGTTTCACGCCTGGATCGCGATGTCGGACGGATTCTCGATCGACTAAAGAAACTGGGATTGGAAAAGAACACCTTGGTGATCTTCACGAGCGACAATGGACCTACCAGTGCCGGCGGCGCGGACCCCGAGTTCTTCGACGGCAACGGCCCGCTCCGCGGGATCAAGTTTCAGTTCTACGAAGGCGGCATTCGCGTGCCAATGATCGCGAGGTGGCCGGGGCGCATCAAAGCCGGCACGACTTCCCATCACATCTCCGCGCACTGGGACATGATGTCGACCTTCGCTGATCTGGCGGGGACGAGGACATCACCCGTCACGGATGGCATCTCGATGGCTCCGTCGTTCCTCGGCAAGAAACAGAAGCCACACAATTATCTGTATTGGGAGTGTTACAGCTCAGCGGGGCAACAGGCCCTTCGCAAGGGCGACTGGAAGGCATTGCGCTTCAAGGTTTCTCGCAACAAGAACGGACCGGTAGAGCTTTACAACTTGAAGCATGATCTGGCCGAGACGACGAACGTCGCGGCCAAGCATCCGCAAATCGCCGCTGAAATGAAGAAGCTGATGGCCGAGGCCCATGTGCCGAGCGCGGACTATGCCTTCAAGCCGATGCCGGCCAAAAAGAAGAAAAAGAAATGAAGAACAAGTTGATCGAGTCTTGGGATGCTGGAAAGCCGACCGTGAACGGTTGGTTGTCGATCGCGAATGTCACCACGGCGGAATTCATGTCACACCAGGGATGGGATTCGCTGACCATTGACCTGCAGCATGGCTTTGCGGATTACCAGGTAGCGTTGGAGATGTTGACCGGTGTCAAGACTGGCACGGCCGTGCCGATGGCACGCGTTCCTTGGTTGGACGAAGGGATCATCATGCGGCTGCTCGACGCGGGTTGCTACGGGATCATTTGTCCGATGGTCAACACGAAGGACGAGGCGCATCAATTTGTCCGGGCCTGCAACTACGCCCCGGTGGGATCGCGGAGCTTCGGTCCGATGCGCGCGGCATTGCACGCGGGGCAGGATTATTACAAGACGGCCAACGACGAAATTCTCTCCATTGGCATGATCGAAACGAAGCAGGCCTTGGACAATCTCGATGCGATTCTCGACGTGGACGAAATGAAGGGCATCTACATCGGGCCAGCCGATCTTTCCTTATCGCTGGGTTGCACGCCGAAGTTCGACCAGGAGGAAGAGCCGGCGATCCAGGCGATCGAGCACGTGATCAAGACAGCCAAGGCGAAGGGCAAACGCGTCGGCATTCACAATGGCACGGTAGCCTACGCCCGCCGAACAATCGAATGGGGCGCTGATTTCGTGACCATCGCGTCGGATATGCGCCTCATGATCGGGGCCGCGCAGGCGGTGGTGAAGGAGTTTTGGGAGACGGGCGAAGGAGCCGATTCCGGGAGCAGTTACTAGGGCGTGTTCGAAAACTTGAAAAAGCCAAAGATCGGGCTTGTACAAATTCC
>JBMYQZ010000441.1:0-5044 GCA_049601855.1 Limisphaerales bacterium
GTCAGGGCAGCAAGGCGAGACTTCAGCTATTAGCCCAGAATTTGCTGAGCTCTGAGGAGTTTCGCTACGCCGAGTGAGAGTTTAGACTGACGAATCATCGCACTGATAAAGACTGACCATGAAGTTTGCAGACCATGAAGCAGCCGTAAGAGAGGCCTTTTCGCGTCCTCAGAACCGTCGCGAGATGTTGCGCAAGATGGGGGCCGGTTTCGGTATGATCGGCATGGCCGGCGCGACGGAGACCCTGGCTGCCGGGGTCGGGGCCAATCCTTTGCTGCCGAAACAGCCGCATTTTGCACCGAAGGCGAAGCATGTCATCCAACTCTTCATGCCGGGCGGGCCGTCGCAGGTGGACACCTTCGATCACAAGCCCTTGCTGACGAAGTATGCCGGGCAGCGTCCGAAGCTCGTCGATCGCAAATCGCTGCGAAACACGAAGAATGGTCTGATGCCGTCGCCCTTCGATTTTCAGCAATACGGACAGTGCGGCAAGTTCGTCAGCGACATTTTTCCGCACACGGCCCAGTGCGTGGATGACATCAGCTTCATTCACTCAATGCACACGGACATTCCGGAACACGCCGGCGCGATGATGATGTACAACGTCGGTCATCTGCAGCCAAACCGTCCGAGCATGGGTGCTTGGTTGACCTACGGTTTGGGATCCGAAAACAAGGATCTGCCGGGCTTTGTCGCGATGTCTCCGCGGGCGCAACCGCGTTGCAAACTCGCCAACTGGGGCAACTCGTTTCTGCCCGGTGCCTACGCCGGTACCTACGTAAATATCGCGAGCATGAAGCCGGACGCGGTCATGCCGGACCTGAAGAACGCGCATCTCTCGCGCGATGAACAACGCGAACAGGCGGATCTGCTGGCCATGATGAACAAGCACTACCTTGCGCGCCGGGGACGCGATCAAAAGGTGGAGGCGGGTATCGAAGCGATGGAGATGGCCTTCCGCATGCAGTTTTCGGTCCCGGACGTTTTCGACACCGCCAAGGAACCGCAACATGTGAAAGACCTTTATGGCGACAGCGAGTTCGCCAAGGGCTGCCTCATCGCCCGCAGGCTGGTTGAGCGCGGGGTGCGTTGCGTGCAACTCTCACATTCCATCAGTGGCTACGACATCGCCTGGGATACCGGCCATGGAAATATCAAGGACGGACATCGGGATCTGGCGGTCGCCTGCGACCAAGGCATCGCGGCGCTGATTCGGGATCTCAAGCAGCACGGACTCTTCGACGACACGCTGATTGTCTGGGGCGGAGAATTTGGTCGCGCTCCTACCTCAGAAGGCGCCATCGGTCGCGATCACGATCACTACGGCTTCACGACCTGGCTGGCTGGGGGCGGTGTGAAAGGCGGATACAGCTACGGTGCCACCGATCAGTTCGGGTGTAGTGCCGTCGAAAACCGCGTTCACGTCCACGATCTGCATGCCACCATTCTGCACCTGATGGGGCTCGATCACGAAAAGCTGACCTATCGTTATTCCGGCCGGGATTACCGCCTGACCGACGTCCACGGGCACGTGGTGAAGGACATCATCGCCTGAATTTGAATCTCACCGAGTTTACGGTTTACGAGCCTGACTCCGATCCCTACAAACGACGCCACTCTACATGAAGAAACTGACCTCCCTGTTTGGAATTATCATCGCCCTGACCTTTGCCGGTTGCGGGCCCAAGGAACAACCTGCCCCCGCGCCCTCCGGTGGCGATGGCAAGCCGGCTGATACGGCGAAAGCGGGGGAACCTGAGCCAAGTGTGGAATCTCGCGGAATCATCGGCGTCTCTTTGCTTACGCTCGACAACCCGTTCTTCAAGGTCATCGGCGACAATATCGCCGCTGAAGGCAAAAAGCATGGTTACGAGACCATCGTGTTGGATGCGAACAAGGATGTCGCCAAGCAGGGCAACCAAGTGAAGGATTTCATCGTGAAGAAAGTTGTCGCGATTGTGCTGAGTCCCTGTGAATCGAAGGCCATCGTGCCGGTGATTCAAGAAGCCAACAAAGCGGGTATTCCCGTCTTCACCGTCGACATTCCTTGTAATGAGCCGGGTGTCGAAATCGCCACGCAAATTGCGACGGACAACTACAGCGGCGGCAAACAGGCCGGGGATGCGATGATCGAGGCCTTGGGTGAAGGCGGTGGCAAGGTGGCCATCCTGCATTTTCCGCAGGCCGAGTCCTGCCAATTGCGCGTGAAGGGATTCAAGGAAGTCATCCTCGAGCACAACAAGAAGGGCAAGGGCGTGATTCAAATCGTATCCGAGCTTGAAAGCGGCGGAGCGAAGGACATCGGCTACAAGGCCGCAGAAGATTCCATCCAGGCGCATCCTGATTTGCGCGGCATCTTTGCGATCAATGATCCGGCTGCACTGGGCGCGCGATCCGCCTTGGAGAAGGCCAATAAGGCCGACCAAGTCGTGATCGTCGGGTTCGACGGACAGCCCGAAGGCAAACAGGCGATCAAGGACGGAAAGATCTACGCCGATCCGATTCAGTTTCCTGATGTGATGGGTATGAAGATGGTCGAATCCCTCGTCGCGTATTCCAAGGGCGAGGATCTGCCGGCTCAGACGCTGATTCCAACCAAGCTTTATAGGAAGGAAGACGCGCTCAAGGATCCGGAGCTGAAGTAGTCAGTTTTCAGTATTGGTAGATCGATGAGCGAACAGGATTTCTGTCCGGAATTGGTTGGTTCCATGTCGCAGGGTGCGGCGGGCAATCCGACCGTGGCCATGGTCGAAGCGGCGTTCAAGCATCACGGCTTGCACTGGCGCTACATCAACATGGAAGTCGCGTCGGAAGATCTGGGCACGGCGGTGGCCGGCGCCAAGGCGATGGGCTATCGCGGTTTCAATTGTTCCATGCCGCACAAGGTTGAGGTGATCCAACATCTGGACGGCCTCGGCGAGTCGGCCTCGATCATGGGGGCGGTGAACTGCGTGGTGAATCGCGATGGCAAGCTCATTGGCGAGAACACCGACGGCAAGGGCTTTCTTAAATCGCTCCAGGATCTCATCGATCCCGCCGGTAAACACGTTGTGCTCTTTGGTGCTGGCGGTGCTTCCCGGGCCGTAGCCGTGGAGCTTGGCTTGGTCGGCGTAAAAAAACTGACGGTTGTCAATCGCTCCCAGGAACGCGGTGACCGCCTCGTCCAGCTCTTGCGCGACCAGCTTCAGATGGACGCGCAATTCGTTGCCTGGGATGGAGATTACGAGGTTCCTGACGACGCGGAGATCGTGATTAATGGCACGTCGATCGGACTTTACGATGCCGACGCAGCCCTGGCGCTGAAGACGGATTCACTTCGCGAAGGCGCGGTGGTGGCCGACGTTGTTTTCAATCCGCCGCAGACGAAGCTCTTGCGTGATGCCTCTGCCCGCGGATGTCGCGTTCTTGACGGTCTCGGCATGCTCGTGAACCAAGGCGTCATCGGCGTGAAATTCTGGACTGGCATTGATCCCGATCCCGCCGTGATGCGTCAGACCCTGGAAGATATTTTCAAAAGCTAATCAGTCCCACAGAACATGAAGATCCAATTCTCCCTCGCCATCGGTGCCGCCCTTGCCGGCGGTTTGCTTGCTTCCCAAGCCGCCTCCACCCAAACCCATGCCGGACTTTCCTGTTGGGTGATCAAGTCGGACCAGATCGAGCTGGCGATCACGAAGACCGGTGGGCACATGGCACCGGTCACCTTCTACCGAGGTAGCGATGCGCCGGTGGCGCCGTATTACATCAGCCCGTGGCAGGGTGAGAAACACGAGTACCCCGTTCCGGTGTTGGTGCCTTTGCGCGGGGATTTCTTCTGTATGCCTTTCGGCGGCAATGGTGATGAATACCGCGGTGAAAAACATCCGCCGCATGGTGAAACTTCCGGCAGCAAGTGGAGCTACGAAAGCAGTGAAACCAAGGGCGCGCGCACGACGTTGACGCTGACCATGGATACCAAGGCCCGCGCCGGTCGGGTGACCAAGAAGCTGCATCTGCTCGAAGGTCAAAACGTGGTTTATTCCACACACGTGATTGAGGGATTCGAAGGCAAGACCTCGCTCGGCCATCACGCCACCTTGCAGATGCCGGAGCAGGAAGGCGCCTTCAAGATTTCGCACAGCCCGATCAAGTTCGGTCTGACCAATCCCACCCAGTTCAGCAATCCCGCCAACGGCGAGTATCAGCAACTTGGAATCAACCAACGTTTCTCCAGCCTGTCCGCGGTGCCTTCGATCTTCAAGGGGGCGCCCGATGTCGATTGTTCCAAACTCCCACAGAAGAAGGGATACGCTGATCTGGTGATGATCTTTCCGCAGGACACCGCGGGCAAGCCGGCCTGGCTCACAGCCGTTCTCGCGGACAAAGGTTGGATGTGGTTTTCACTGAAGGATCCGCGAACGTTGACTTCATCCGTCTTCTGGCTCGAAAATCGGGGCCGGCACATGCTGCCTTGGTTTGGCCGCAACAACTGTGTGGGACTCGAGGACGTTACCGCCTTCTTTGCCGATGGCCTGAAACCATCCGCGAGCGACAACATCTTGGCCAGACAAGGCATCAAGACCGCGCAGGATATTAGCGGAACCTTCAACGTGCATTACATTCAGGGCGTGGCGAAGGTGCCCGCGGGATTCACCGATGTGGCGAATGTTGAGTTTGCCGGTGGTGTCGCGACCTTCATCTCGACCAGCGGAAAACGCGTGATGGTTCCCGTGCGTCACGAATTCCTGAAGAACGGTGAGCTCTGATTTGAGCGATTCAAACACAACGCCGCTTCTTGAAATGCGGGGCGTCTCCAAGACGTTCCCCGGCGTGAAGGCGCTGCGAGACGTCAATCTCACCCTTGCGCGCGGTGAGGTGCTTGCCTTGCTTGGCGAAAACGGCGGGTATGTTACTTGGTCTAATTAGCTGTACAAAACTGCATGCAGGTACACATGTATTTCCGTACCGGTACCTGACAGTTACAGCAAATCGTATCAAATATTGTCTGTCAAAATTGTAAGTACAATATAAAAAATGACCAACACAAAATCAAAACATGTTGCGG
>JBMYQZ010000442.1:0-5040 GCA_049601855.1 Limisphaerales bacterium
GATCCCCGTGGACTCAAATTGGACTGGAACAATCCTGCCATCAGCTACCTCTCCGATGAACGGCCGGTGGTGGTTCGTCGCGCCATTGACGCCCTGGCCAAGGAAGCAAACATCAAGGCTCTGCGCGCGGCCAAGGCGCCGTTGCCGGCGACCTGGGCTTTGCATCGCATTTCGGGAGCAGAGGCACGCAAAGCCGTCCGGGAACGAATCGCCAACGGCAGCCCCGACGTTCGCGCCGCGGCCATTCACAGTGCGAGTCTTTGGCGAGACACGGATGCGATCACGCAACTTGCCGACACCCTCACTGCGGAAGACGCCCGGCTGCGCCGATTGTCAGCCATGGCGCTGGGCCGGATGGGCGATCGGCGAGCCGTAGGTCCGCTTCTGCAAGCAGGCATGAAGAAAGCGGACGCGTTCCTGAAGCACGCCATCACCTACGCATTGTTTGAGATCGCGGATCTTGGCAACGTGCCGAAAGACCATCCGCTGGCAGCACAGCTTCGGCGCATGGGGGAGACTGCCGGCCGCGATCCCGCTCCTCATTCCCGTCCCGAAATCCAACTGGCTGATCCGGTCGCTCAGAATCCTCGGGAACAGGCCCGCCAGAAGGCTCGTCTCAAGCAACTCGCCAAGTACCTGCCCAAGGGAAACCCCAAGCGCGGAGAGAAGCTCTTCCTCGATGCCAACAAGTCGCTGTGCCTGCAATGTCATCCAAAGGGTGAGCTGGGAACGCACCTGGGTCCGGACCTGACCAAGATTGGAGCCATCCGCAGCAAGCGCGATCTCTTGGAAGCCATTGTCTATCCCAGCGCTTCCCTGGCTCGCTATTACGAACTGGTGCACGTCCGCACGAAGAAAGACGAAGCACTTGGCCTCCTGCTCAAGGACGGCGTGGACAAACTCATTCTCGCGGCGGGACCCGGTTCTGGTGGCGAGCAAACCGTCGCCATCAAGGACATCGTCGAGGCCAAGTATTCCAACGTCTCCCTGATGCCCCAAGTCTATGACGGCCTTTTGAAACCCGAAGAAATCGCCGACCTCATCGCTTACTTGTCACAGGCGAGATAGCTCCGTCTTCATCTTAATCCTACTCTTGATCCTTTCCTCACCATGAAAGACTCGAATGAATCCAAGAGCGGCGTGCAACGCCGCGATGTCCTCAAGGGCGCAGCCGTCGCCGGTCTTGGCATGGCAACCGGTGCCATCGGCGCGCCAAAATCCAAGTCAAAGAAGAGCGACCTGATCCGCAAGGAAAACGCCAAACCCGGCACGCGCGATTGGCAGCTCTCGAAGACACGAACAGTTCCCGGGAAGATCAACAAGATCCTGCTCAACGGGCGCAGTCAGGTGATTGAAGGCTACTGTTCCGCAAACAGCGTTCGGGCTGGCGAGAAGTTGAAGGTCATGGTGAGCACGAATCCGGTCTCCGATTTCAAGTTGGAGATCTTTCGCACCGGTTACTACGGCGGAAAAGGCGCCCGGTTGGTGAAGCGGTTTGATTCGCTCAAGGGCATCACGCAACCGGATCCTCCCGTCGGTGAGAACTACGTGCGAGAGTGCCAATGGGAGCCCTCGGTTGAATTCGAGATCCCGAAGGATTGGCTGAGTGGTGTTTACCTTGGAAAACTGACCGCCGAAAAAGAAAACATCCAGAGTTACGTCATCTTCATCGTCCGCGATGACCGCCCCTGCGATCTGCTGTTTCAATGCAGTGAACTGACGTGGACCGCCTACAACCGCTGGCCCGCCGATTTCTCGATCTATACGAAACACGATGGGCGCCCCAGCACCACCGCGCCGAGCGGAACGGTGAGCTTCGATCGGCCCTACGCCTTGTTCACTCACCCCGTCAACAAGCACAAGAGATCAGGCGGCTCGGGTGAATTCCTGCCTTGGGAATTCCCGTTGTCCTACTGGCTGGAGCAACACGGTTATGACGTTTCGTACATCTCGAACATCGACACGCATACCGACCCGAAGGGTTTGCTGCGCACGAAGGGTTTCATCTCGGTGGGGCACGATGAGTATTGGACGGAGGACATGTACGACAACGTAATGAAAGCGCGCGACGAAGGCGTGAACCTCGCGTTCCTGAGCGCCAATGCCGTCTTGTGTGTCGTGCCGCTCAACCCCTCCAGCAGCGGTCAGTCCTACCGCACCACGCGCCGGGAAGGCTGGTTCTTTCCGGACTCCCCCGAAGCCAAGCGCCGAATGGGCGGGGAATCGCCCTACGAGAAAGGGTTCAAGCCTGCCTTGGGGCGGGACGGCGCGCGGTTGATGGGGAATCGGACGACTCCTCCGGTCATGGGATCTGGCGATTGGACCTGCGCGATGCCGGAGCATTGGCTCTTTGAGGGAACCGGGATGAAGAAGGGCGATTCGGTCAAAGGCCTGGTTGGCTGGGAGTGGCACGGTGCCCCGATGATGAGTCTGCCTGGTATGAAGGTCGTTGCTGAAGGCGAAACCCGGATCAACGGCAAGAGACCCGGCCATTACACCGCCACGATCTACGACGGACCCAAAGGCAATATCGTGTTCAACGCCGCCACCATCTGGTGGGCCAATGGTTTGTCCAGCCCTCCGGGGCACAAGAATCCATCCCGGCACGGCGTCACCCAGCAAGGCCCGGACAAACGCGTGCAGCAAATCACCCGCAACCTGTTCGATCGGATGATTGCATAGACCGATCGGCAAAGGAATGTGCGCAGAGGAATGAATTTCAGATCTGGCCAACGGCTACCAGCAGTATCTCTCCAGCCCCGACACTCGGGTGGAACTTTCCCCAACCCGGAAGTGATGAAGAAAATCATCACCACCATTGTTGCTCTCTGTTTGGCGCTGATCGGCTCTGTCGCGCACGCGGCTGTGTACTATGTCTCCCCCGAGGGCGATGATGCTTACCCGGGAACTTCGGTGGAGCAGCCGTTTCGTGTGGTGCAGCATGGGATCGATCGAATGAAGGCCGGCGATACGCTGGTAGTGATGGACGGGGTCTATGCCGGAACCGTTGAGCTGAAGTCGGGAATTACGCTGCGGGCGAGAAATCCGCGGAAAGTCATCTTCAGCGGCGCTGAGCGGGTGGAGTCCAATTTTGAAAGCGTTTCTGGAAACGTCTATCGGGCGAAGCTGGGGGAAGACATCAAACAGGTGTTCTTTGAAGGGAAGCCCATGACTTGGGCGCAGTGGCCCAATAACCGATGGTCGGAAAATCGGGAGGCGAACAAGAAGTGGGCGACCTGTTCCGAAGGAACCGGCCCCGGGGTGATCGTTTCGGATCGGTTCCCGGAAATTGCGAAACTCGATCTTCGGGGAGGCCACTGCTTTATCCGATATAGCCTCGGCAACAGCTGCTACAGCCGGCGTATCGAGTCGTTTGATGGAAAAACCCTCCGCTGGGACGATGACGACTTTTATCGAAAGGCGCGTTCTGGCGGGGACGGAATCAATGCGTCCCCTGAGATGGCGGCTTCGGTGAGCAGGCAGAAATACGCTCCTTCCAACTCGTTGTTCTTCTTGGCGGGGGATATCGACTTGCTGGATGCACCCGGGGAGTGGTTTGTCGACCAGGGGTGGCTTTATTTGATTCCTCCCAACGGCGCCGATCCCAATGCGGCTGTGGTAATGGTGAAAACCAATGACTACAGCATCGCTGGGGAGAAGGCGGTGTCGGGTGTCAGCATCGAGGGAATTGATTTCTTTTCGACATCGATCAATTTGCCCAGCGCTTCAAATCGGGACATCGCTTTCAAGAATGTTCAGTTCACTTACATCGGCGCGGAACTCCTCTTTGTCGATCGGAAGCTGGGGCGTGAAATCGACAAACCGATTCGTGTAAACGGAAGCGGGATTTCCTTCGTGAAATGCCTGTTTGCAGGAGCGCAGAATTCCGCGCTGAAAGTGACCGGGGCGGAGGTGACGGTGGACAACTGCGTTTTCATGGAAAACAACCGTCATGCCAATTTTGAGACCCGGGCGCTGTATCTGGAGCCCGAAGGGGACTACCAGCTCACGCGCAACAGTTTCTTCAACAATGGATCGGACTCAATCTTCATCGTTCCCAATCTGGACAAGATGGATGAATCCGTGCGGCCTGAAATATCCCACAATCATATCTTCAACGGAGGGCTCTACAACACCGATTGCTCCGGTGTCTATATGCCGACCCGATCTCAACGGCATGCGAATATCCATCACAATTGGATGCACAACATCAATGGTGTGGCCATGCGAGTCGACCTTGGTGGTTCGGAGGTGAGCATTCATCACAATGTATTCTGGAAATCGCAAAAGGCCCTGAGCATTGAGGGTTATCGCGATTTCAATATCTACAACAACACGGGTGTCCACAATCGCAGCTACAGTATGATCATCAGAAATGTGATCGACCATGCGGGGCTCAGGGGCGAAGGCAGTGGAGACCGGACGTTTCCACCCATTGATGACTGGAATGTGCTGAACAACTTGATCGAGCGTTTCTTTGACAAGGCAGCGTCCAGGGAGATGGCTGTGTACAAAAAGGCGCATAAAGCGGGGACGGCATTTGCAAAACGAAATGCAAAGAGTCTGATGTCGGTATCCGATCGGGGCAGCGTGCAGGGGAACATTCAGAGATTTGATCGGTCCATTTTTGTTCATGGGGAGTTGGATCAACTGAACTTGATCCCGGTCGATCCGCTCGTGAAAGGCGGTGTTGAACAAAACGATGAGTTGGCGGCGCAGGGTGTGACTCAGCTCGACAGCTTTCGCGGGGCGTACGATGTGAACGGGGACAACTGGGCGCCGGGCAGCGAGTGGATGCCCTATGGCCTGCCGGTGATGAGAACCATGGCCGAGGCGGAACAGTTCGCCAGAAAGTATGGAAACCTTTCCATTACGCCAGATGTGCGCTTGCAGGGGCTGAAGTGGGGATCGCTGAGTTTCAAAGGAGAGACGTCCAGATGAACATGCTTCCGAACGAGAAAGCGACTATGAGCAAACAACACGCCATCCTGCTTTTCGTGATGCTCGTCCTGCTGGCAACGGCCCCCTTCACCAGGGCAC
>JBMYQZ010000443.1:0-5029 GCA_049601855.1 Limisphaerales bacterium
AATAATCCAGATGTGCCGGTAGAGCGGCGCGATGCCGGAGTAGGCTTTGCCGGGTTCAAGCATGGGCGGTTCGCGTTTCCAGGATTCTCTTCCACGGTGATACGACCAGGTGTGATCGAGATTGACCCACTGGGAAGCGGGCCAGCCGAAGTAGGTCTTGCCGCCGGCGGAGTAAAGGACGTCGTCGAGTTCGGCGAAGATGTTGTCGTGATTGCCGGCTGGCATGCGCGGGAGTTCCTGCCAGGCGTTTTGCCAACGTTGCTTGGTGATGGTCGAGCGATGGAGATTTGAGCCGGCGACGAGCCAGAGCGTGCCCCTGCGATCTTCCAACATGGCGCGGATGGCCCCAGGTAGACGGGTGACGAGTTGAAACACGGGATCCTGCTTCGGGCGGGTGGTGAGTTCCATTACGTCGCCGTTGGTAAAGCCGACGAGAATCTGGCGATTTGCGATCGGGGCAATGGCAGTGATGGGCGAACGGCCGGGACGTTTGATCTTCTGCACGAACGCGCCTTCCGTTCGCGCGTCGAGTTGAACCAGGGATTCCGGCGTGGCGATCCAGACGAAGCCGACGTCATCCACGCACATGCCGGTCCAAACCGTGGAGAATGGATCCAGGAGTTTGACGCGATTCCATTGGCGCCGATTGGCGAAAGGGTTGACGGCGACGCCTTGGTGTTTGCCATCCTTGTTGATCAGGGCGGCCCAGATGTTTCCGAAGGGGTCGTCGAGGCGTGGTTCGATCTGGAGTTCGTCGTCGGGTCTGAAACCGCTGGGTTCGAAGAGACCATTGCGGCGCATCATCTTGCGCGAGCCGGAGAGCCAGATGTCGCCCATCCGGCTGGCGAAGAGGCGACCGTGGTTGCGGTACCGTTCGAAGTAATCGGTGCGATCGACGGGCTGGCCACGCGGGCTGACGCCGGCGGTCAAGACGCGATCGTTGCGTACGATCCAGCGATGTCCGCGTGGGGAGAATTCGAAAGCAGTGATGTGGCCGTCACGCCGTTTGGAGGCGTTGTCGAGTTCGAGACTGAGCGTGAGGCCGTTGGTGCCGTAAATGGCGAGGTGCGGGGAGGTCTGGAATTCGCCGTGGAATTCGGCGGGGCCGTCAGGAAGATCGCGATAGACGAGCGTGGCAGCCGGCAACTGGGCTCCGATGAAGCAGAGAATCAGTATCGCCAGCCAGCGCATGGACTACTTTCGGTTGTCGGCGACCCATTCCATGATCTTCACGAAAGAGGCACCGGCGTTCTTCATGTTCTTGTCGAAGCGGCGTTTCTCCTGCCAGAGCCGGCCAATGCGTTGGCGTTGCATGCTGGTGAGGCCGGCCAGACGCTGGTCGACGTAGGCTTGGTGGACGCGACTGATTTCCTCACTGTTCTTCCCTTTCCATGGCTGGTAACCGGAAGGCAGCTTGGTGGCTTCGATGCGGGCGAGGAGTTTGCCGTTGGCGGATTTGAGCGGTTGGGGCTTGGCCTGCGGTTTCTTCTTGGGGAGTGGGAAGAACTTGCGTTGCCTGACTGGAGCCGGCTTGTTCTGTGCGGTGAGGGAACCGAGTTCGTCTCCGGTGAGGTTGACCTTGGCCAGTTTCACGCCGCCGCCCTGATCTTCGAGAATCTCGACCTTGATGACCTGGCCGAGGGCGCGCTCCATGTGCCGGCTCGGGCCGCTGGTGCTGGTCCAGACGTTGCCGTCCTCATCGAACTCAATCTCGCGGGTGTAGCTGACGCGCATGGGCAGACGGATCTCGACGAGTTCCTCGGTCTTCGGATCAAAGCGGTTGATGGTGTCGTTGCCGGTGCCGCAAACCCACACGAAACCCTTGGGATCGATGTTCAAGGCGTAGGGAATCTGGTTCTCCATATCCGGCAGGGCGTAGGTCGTCCACTTCTCGGTCTTCGGATCGAACTTGCCGAGCACGCCGGAACCGAATCCGGGCACCCAGACGATGCCGTCCGGCGCGACGTGCAGTCGGCGGGGACCGCGGAAGGGTGGGTTCCATTCCTTGATGTCGCCGTCGGGTTTGGAGGGATCGATACGGCCGATACGGTTTCCGTTCAGTTTGGAATACCAGATCATGCCGTCGACCGGGGAGTAATCGAGACCGTAGGGCGTGATGCCGCGGGACTCGCCCTTGCCGGCGCCGATCGCCTGGCCTTCACTGAGCAGGTGATACTCCTTCACCTTTTTGGTCTTGGGATGCATCGAGAAAACGGAATTGCGTCCGGCGTCAGTGTACCAGATCAGGCCTTCGGGATCCTTGGGGTTCACACGCAACGTATGCGGATAAGAGCCGCGGCGCGCGGGGGCTTCGGCGCTGGAGTAGGCCGTGATCTTCTTGGTGCCGATATCAAACTTCGCCATCTGCCCGGAGGCACACATGGTCATCCACATGTGACCTTCGTTGTCCGGTTCGATGGAGTGGGGCGCCCAGGAACCACGCGGCATGCGAAGCATTTCCTGTTTACCGGTCTTGGTGTCGAGGATGCCCAGGTAATGTTTGCTGATGTTCACCACGTAGATGAGTCCATTGGGTCCGACCTCAAGATCGTGGAATGAACTCTCGAACTGTTTGCCAAATTCCCAGGCGGTGATCTTCACCTTGGCGGCGGTGCCGGAGGGGGGCGGGGGCGGATCGAAAGTCGGCCATTGCTCAACGGCGTCGTCCTTGTAGGTCTCGATAAGCTTGGGAATGATCTTCTCCTGCGTGTGGGGGTAGAGACCACCAAAGCCGTCCATGCGGCGCAACATCGTTTCCCAATCCACCGGTTGTTCGGGCGTGCGGAAGGGGACCGTGCCGATTTGATGACAATAGCTGCACATCATCTTGAAGTTCAGCTTGTCCCGCATGTTGTCGAATTTGAGCATGCTGAAGCCACTGTTGGCCGGACGCTGTTCTTCCAGGTCGAGACCCTCGGCCGGGCTCAACTTGATCGCCAACTTGTCACCCTGTCTTACATCGTCGAACCACTCGTCAATTTTGCCCATCAAGCGTGCTCGGACCTGATGATCCACGCCCCGCAATCCATCGATGGCAAATGAACCGTCTTCCTGGCTGAAGACCGAAACCCACTTGCGATGATCCTCATCAAAGGCGCTCACCATGGCGCCGCCGATTGCCTGGCCATCCGTACCCACCACCCTGCCGGAGAGCGGATTGGCGTTAACTTCGAGGACCGTTGCCAGCAGCAGGGGGAGCAAGATTCCTGTTTTCATATGTTTGCACTCCCGTTGGAGAGTCAGTCGTTACATCCGTTAGTTGGATGACAGTGAGACGATGGGAACGATTGTCAGTCCACATTCTTCTTTGCCGACGGAGTAAACGACGTAGAGCTTCCCGTCGTGTTCGTAGCCGTAGGGGTAGGACCATTGCTTGCTCTTGGCAAATCCGTTGAATCTTGGAGCCTCGGATTTGCCGTGGCGGATTCGCCACATTCGGTTGAGCGTCAGTTCGCCGGGCTGGCCGGTGGAGACGACGAGGGTGTCGCGGTTGCGAAAGTTGGAGACCAGGTAGAGTTGACCGGTCGAGAGCTTGCCAAGATATGCCTTGGCGCGAGGCATCGGGAGGTTGCTGGGTTGCGCGGTTGACCAGCTACGCCCGAAGTCCTCACTGCGAGATACCCAAGCCACGCCTCCACCCCCGCGAATGACGGCGAGCGCGGTGGAGCCTTCAGCCCAGACGGTGGTTTCCGCAAAACTCGGAGCGAGTCGACGATGATAGGGAATCAGGACGGAATCCCACATCTTGAGCAGATCGTCACCTTGGCTGATGGCGATGACCGGGAGGCCGTCCTTGTCCTGACCGCCGGTGATGAAGTTGCCGTTGTCCATGCGGACGATCTCGTCGTAGGGCCAGCAATTGGTGATGACGATTCCGCGTGATTCCCAACGGTCGTTGCTTTCGTTCAGAACGAAGGCTTCGCCTTGCAAACCGGGAAAGCGTTTCGCGGGTGTGCCGACTCCAAAGCGTGCGGCAATGGTCCAGACCTCGTCGTGGTGTACAAACAGCACGCCGTGACTATGCCGATCGGGTCCGTCGAATCCGGGACCGACCATTTCCAAC
This sequence comes from Limisphaerales bacterium, assembly GCA_049601855.1. Taxonomy (GTDB): domain Bacteria; phylum Verrucomicrobiota; class Verrucomicrobiia; order Limisphaerales; family JAYPXF01. Next base: position 4,064 of record JBMYQZ010000443.1, read on the forward strand.
GGCAACCAGGTTTGCCCGCCATCCAGGGAGCGTCGACCTTGGAGGGTTTCGTGCGGGCCGTTCTCGTTCACCGGACTGTTCGCCCAGTTCGCGTGGAAGACTCCCTTGTGTTCCACGAGCGCGGCGCCGTGGAGAAACTTGTATCCGTCGGTCGAGGGGCGATGAATCGTGCGATGCTCAATTCCGTTCGCGAAGGGAATGTCTTCGGGTCGCTTTGCCATCGCCGGTCCCGACCAGAGTTGATAGGGCTCGGGCAAGGGTTCGACTTTGCCGGGGTTGGGAAGAATCGGCCCGGTTTCAATCATGAGATCATCCACGAGATACCATGCTCCGTTTACGATCCGCCTCCCTGAGACGAGGCTGAAGCCGGCGTAGGGCAGGATGATGCGATAGGCGGGGACGGTGGCCGTCTTCCGCATCGGCAATTCGCGGCTACCTGGCTTGGAAACCCAGAGATCAATACCGCGGTCGGTCGCGTTCATCACGGCTCGCAGTCGATGCCAAACGGGATTGTTGAGATCCTTCGAGGGTTGAATCTTCGTGTCGACGGAGATCCAGGTACGTTCGCGTCCGTCGAAGTGTTGCAGTTTTCCGTTTTGGACGCAGAGGTTGAACTGGCTGGCATCCTTGCCATTCGGTTCCTGTGTCCAGACGTGAAAGACGCGTCCGCGATTGGCCGAGACGGCGAACGAAAACTCGATCGCCAGATTCGTCGTCGGTTTTTCGAACCAGCGGGAGAGGGCAACCAAGCCGTTGTATTCCGACCGCTCACCACGCAAGGCGCCGGAATGTGGTACGACCTTCGGTGTCGTGCCGCGATGGAAGGTTTGCCATCCCTTCGTTGCGTCTTGCCCAAAGTCGGATTCGAAAACGATCTCGCCGGCACAGGCATCGAGATGGAAGCACTCACAGCGGTATCGGTGGCCGCATTGACGATTTACGACATGTGCAAAGCCGTGGACAAGG
>JBMYQZ010000444.1:0-5019 GCA_049601855.1 Limisphaerales bacterium
ACCATGGCGAGGATGTGAAGGAGTATTACTACTACCTGGACTCCACCCCGACCCACTCCTACATGAAGTGGCTCTACAAGTATCCTCAAGCCGAATACCCGTATCGCAAGCTGCTTGACGAAAGCCGTGCGCGCGGAACGCTCGACGGCGAATACGAACTGCTGGACACGGGTGTCTTTGACGAGGACCGGTATTGGGACATCTACGTGGAATACGCCAAGGCCGGTCCGCAGGACATCTGCATCAAGATCAAGGCCTACAACCGTGGCCCCGAACCGGCCAAGTTGCATATCGTTCCCCAGCTCTGGTATCGCAATCGCTGGACCTGGCGCGCCGAAGACCTGACGCAACCCAACATCACCACCGGCCCCAACCGCCGCACGCACATTTGCCTGGTGGCGGATGACTCCGATGCTCCTCCGGTCCGTCGTCTCACCTTCGATTATCGTCTCGGCATTCGCTACCTCTACGCTGAATCGGGAGGCACGCCGCTGTTCACGAACAACGAGACCAACAACGAGAAGATCTTCGACAAACACATTGGCAATCCCACGCCCTATGTGAAGGACGCCTTTCACCGGCGCATCATCGAGAACGAACCTTGCACCAACCCCGACCTGACGGGCACCAAGGCGGGCATTCACTACGTCAAGGGCCCGATCGGTCCCGGCGAAAGCGTGACCATTCGCCTGCGCCTGTCAGACCAATCCCTGTCGCGTCCGTTTACCGACGTCGAACAGATCATCGCCCAACGCAAAGCGGAAGCAGATGAGTATTACGAATCAATTCATCCATCGAAAGCATCGGAGGACGAACGCAACGTCCAGCGACAGGCGTTTGCCGGACTGCTTTGGACCAAGCAGCTCTATCTCTTCGACGTCGATGAGTGGCTCAAAGGCGACGACCCGCATCACCCGCCGCCCGAAGCCCGCAAACGCGTTCGCAACCAGCACTGGCGACATCTCAACTCCATGCGCATCTTGTCCATGCCGGACAAATGGGAATACCCGTGGTTCGCCGCGTGGGACCTGGCTTTTCACGCCGTCCCCTTCGCGTTGATCGACCCGCAATTTGCGAAGCGGCAATTGGCATTGTTGTTGGAGGAACAGTTTCAGCATCCCAACGGTCAACTGCCCGCGTACGAATGGGAATTCTCCGACATGAATCCGCCCGTGCATGCCTGGGCCGTATGGCGCGTCTACAACATGGACCGGATCCAGGCCGGCGAGGGCGACCGCCACTTCCTGGAAAAGGCCTTCCACAAACTGCTCATCAACTTCGCGTGGTGGGTGAACAAGGTGGACAGCGACGGCAACAACGTCTTCGAAGGCGGATTCCTCGGGCTCGACAACATCTCCGCCCTCGACCGCAGCGAGGAACTGCCTGAAGGCATGAAGCTCTACCAGGCTGATGGCACCGGTTGGATGGGGATGTACTGCCTCAACATGATGCGCATGGCACTGGAGCTGGCGCGGGAAAACAGCACCTACGAAGGACTCGCGACGAAGTTCTTCGAGCACTATGTCTACATCGGTGCCGCCATGAAGCACATGGGACGCAAGGGCTTTCAATTGTGGAACGACAAAGATGGTTTCTTCTACGACCTGCTCCGATATCCGGATGGCCACATGGAACAGTTCAAAGTCCGCTCCTTGGTTGGCCTGATTCCCCTGCTCGCCGTGGAACGTCTGGAAGCAAAATGGATCGAACCCTTCAAGAGCTTTCGCGCGGATCTGGAATGGTTTTTCCAAAACCGGAAAGACCTCGTCGAACACTCCATCACAACCGTCGATCACTACGGCGAAAAGGTCCACGTCCTCACCCTCCTCAACCCCGAGCAACTCAGCCGCATCCTCAGCACCGTCTGGTCTAAAGATGAGTTCCGTTCCGAATATGGTCTGCGAAGTATGTCGAAACATCACGAGGAACATCCCTTCGATCTCGGCCACGCCCGCGTCGGCTATGAGCCGGGCGAATCCATCCATCTCCTCAAAGGCGGCAACAGCAATTGGCGCGGCCCGATCTGGTTTCCGCTCAACTTCATCATGATCGAAGCCCTCCGCAAAATGCGCAAAGGCTACGGCGACATGCTGAGCGTCGAGCGAACCGACGGCACCCGGCAATTCGTCAACCTGCGCAACATGTCCGAGGGATTTGCCGAAGGACTCATCAAGATGTTCACGCAGGACGAAAACGGCCGGCGCGCGATCTTCGGGGACGAGGAAAAGATGCAGTCCGATCCACATTGGAAAGACAACCTGCTTTTTTACGAATACTTCCACGGCGACACCGGCAAAGGCCTCGGCGCCTCCCATCAGACCGGCTGGACGGCCTTGGTGGCATCGCTCATCGATGAGTGGCGGTGAGGAGTATTTCGTCATTCCTCCCCGTTTTGTCTGGCCGTTCCCGTTTCCCGCCGCTACACCATCCGGCCGTTTATGCTGACGATTAAAGATTTGCGGAAAGGTTTTGCTGGGCGCGTGCTGTTTGAGGGCGCGTCGTTGCAGGTGAATTATGGTGATCGTGTGGCTCTCGTCGGGCCCAATGGCGCGGGCAAATCGACGTTATTCTCCCTGATTCTTGGCCAAGACGAAGCGGACGAGGGAACGATTGAGCGGGATGAGTGGACCATGATCGGTTACCTGCCGCAGGAGAGTGAACCGGTGGGGGAGGAGACTGTCATCGAGGTCGCCACGGGGCGCGCGGGGGAAATGAAGGCATTGGAAGAGCAGTTGGCGGAGTTCGAGGCCAAGGGGGATGTGAGCAGCCCGGCTTACTACGAGGCCCAAGGAAAACACGACACGTTGGTGAATCCAGCCCTGGAGGCAAAAGCCAAGAAGATGCTCGCGGGGCTCGGTTACAAGCAGGCGGATTTTGATCGTCAGGTGAAGGAGATGAGCGGCGGCTGGATCATGCGGGCGCACTTGGCGCGATTGCTCGCAATGGAACCGGACCTGTTGATGCTCGATGAACCAACGAACCATCTCGATTTGGTGGCCTTGCTCTGGTTGCAGAACTATCTGGAAAGCTACGGCGGGGCCATCCTGATGATTTCCCATGATCGTGAGTTCATGGACAAACTGACGAAGAACGTCTTTGAAATCTCCGATCGTCAGCTGATTCCCTACACCGGGAATTACACGGATTACGTGCGGCAACGGCAGGAAAGATACGAAAACCAGAATGCCGCGTACAAGAACCAGCAGAAGGAGATCAAGGCACTGCAGGAATTCGCGGATCGGTTCCGTTCGGTCGCCTCCAAAGCGTCGCAGGCCCAGAGCAAGCTCAAGCAGATCGAGCGAATGGATAAGATTGAGAAACCGATGGCTCCGAAAAAGCCGTTCGGTTTCAAATTCCCGCAGCCGCAACGCGTCGGACAACGCGCGATCATGCTCGAGGGCATTCACCAGGCCTACGGTGACTTCAAGGTCTACGAAGATCTCGACCTGGTCGTGGAACGCGGCGACTGCACGGTCTTGGTCGGACCCAACGGCGCCGGCAAATCGACCTTGATCAAGATCCTCGCCAACGTGGTGGAGTTTCAGAAAGGCACGCGCAAGGAAGGTCACAATGCCCGGATCGGTTACTTCAGCCAGCATCGCTCCGAGAATCTTGATCCGGCAAATACCGTATTGGATGAGGTCATGGGTGCGTCGGATGAACTCAAGGAACAGGATGCGCGAGCAGTGCTCGGATCCTTCATGTTTCGTAAGGAAGAAATCTACAAGAAGACTTCCGTGCTCAGCGGCGGCGAGAAGAGCCGCTTGAGTCTGGTGAAGTTCCTCGTTGATCCGCCCAACGTGCTATTGTTCGACGAACCGACCACGCACTTGGACATTCTCACGGTGGAGTCGCTCATTCTCGCCCTCGAACGGTTCGAAGGCACCCTCGTCTTCATTTCACACGACGTGCATTTCATCAAGAAACTGGCCAAACAGGTGATCCATGTGAACGATGGGAAGATCCGGCCTTACGCCGGTGGTTATGATTACTTTCTGGAGAAGACGGGGGCGATCGGCAATGAGCGAGCGGCCCTCACCGCCAGCTGATCCGCGACAAATTGATTTCCTCGGCGGGCGATTTAAGTATTAATCCGCCCCAACCGCGAATGGCCGTTGAACCCATTCAAATTTTACATATCGAAGACAATCCGCATGAGGCCGCCCTCATGCGTGAATTGGTCTCGGTTTCCCTGCCGGACAACCATGAGCTCACGGGAGTCAGCAAGATGGCGGAAGCCTTGGAGCATCTCGCCAACAGCCGCGTCGATCTGATCCTGGCCGACCTTTCACTTCCCGATGTCAGCGGCATGAAAACGATTCATTCGCTGACGCCAGCGTCGCCGGGAATTCCGATCATCATTCTCAGCGGTTACGACGACGAGAAAACCTCACTCGATGCCCTGCGCGCGGGTGCCTCGGACTATCTCGTGAAGGGCGAGGTGAGCAGTCACCTGCTGCGTCACGCCATCCGTTACGCGATTGAGCGCAAACGCCTCGATGCCGCCCTGTCAATTGAGCGCGACCTGGTGGACAACCTCCTGGAGAACACGCCGGATCGGATTTACTTCAAGGATCTGAACAGCCGTTTCCTCCGCATCAACCGTACCATGGCCGCGGTCATTGGCATCGAGGATCCGCTCGATGCCGTCGGTTCTTCGGATCACGATTATTTCACCGCCGAACATGCCGATTCAGCCTTGGAATCCGAGCAGACGGTCATCAGCACGGGGCAACCTTTGATCGGGCACATCGAGCACGAGCGCACGCCCGATGGCCGCGAGCACTGGGTGCTCACCTCCAAAATGCCCCTGATGTCAGCGACGGGTGAGATTGTGGGAACCTTCGGGATTTCCCGCGACATCACCGAGATCAAGGATGCCGAGCAAAAGCTGGAACATGCCCTAAGCCGCAATCGCCTCCTGGCCGAAAACCTGAAGCGACTCGCCTCCCTGACGGCGGACGAGGTGGAGTCCGTCCTGCCACAAGATGGCGACGCGGAATCACGGGCCCCACTTCG
>JBMYQZ010000445.1:0-5006 GCA_049601855.1 Limisphaerales bacterium
GTCGCACCGCAATGGAAACGCCCCACGGGGATTACGCATTCCTTCCTCGCAACGGGCGGCAAGACCTACATCAAGGGAGCAGACGGGAAAATCGTGTGGGAGTATCCCGACAAGTCACGTGATGGTTGGGTGCTGCCGAATGGCAACGTCCTCTTGGCGGTCTCGAAGGGCAAGAACTACAAGGGTGGGGCGGTCGTCGAGGTCACGCGGGCGGGCAAAACTGTTTTCGAATTCAAAGGCACCCAGGCGGAAGTCAATACGGCGCAACTGCTGAGGAACGGAAACATCATGCTCACCGAAGCCGGTCCCAAGCCGCGCCTGCTTGAAGTGACCCGGCAAGGGGAGATCGCGGTGGAGTTTCCGCTCAAGTGTCAGCTGGCCAATTTTCACATGCAAAGTCGCATGGCACGCAAGCTGGCTAATGGGAACTACCTGGTGCCGCAACTGCACGACAAGGTCGTCCGGGAATACGACCAGACGGGCAAGGTTGTGTGGGAAGTGAAGACGCCCCACTGGCCATTCACTGCGATCCGATTGCCGAATGGAAACACCTTGATCAATTGTACCTACGGACACGTTTCCATCGAAGTGAATCCGCAGGGGAAAACGGTCTGGCAGCTTTCCAACAAAGATCTGCCGGGGCCTTTGATCAAGGATGCCTGCGGCGCTCAGCGCCTTCCCAATGGCAATACCGTGATCACCAGTTACGGCAATCGGGGCAAGAACGTGAAGCTACTGGAGGTCACCCGCGACAAGAAACTCGTCTGGGTGCACGAGGATGATCTCCGTCACGGCATTCACCATTTTCAAATACTGGATACGAATGGGCGTCTGATTGAGAACCCGATGAAGTGAAACCACAGGGTTTTCGTTTCGCTGGCATCAGACTTGACGTTGTCCGCGGGCTCATTCGAACTACTGGTTCCTACGTAGATAGGTATCTTTACTTTAACGCCTCTGGTGCAAAGGGTTGCGTTCACTGCGGCTTTGCTTCAATTTCCCGCATTCTGATCGTAGTGGTGCAGAATCCTGCGTCCGATTTGAATGTGAATTCGTCTGATTGAGGCGTGGGTAGCGTTAACCTGAAAATTGAACCTCGCGGGGAGCCGCCTCTGTTTCTGGAGCTGTCGGAGGGGAATTTTCTGATCGGGCGCGGAGAGGATTGCGAGGTGTTGATCAATCACAACGACGTCTCGCGCAAGCATGCGTTGTTGTCGATCGGGGAAAACGGGTTGTTCGTCGAGGATCTGGGAAGCAGCAACGGGACTTTTGTGGACGGGAAACCGGCGAATTCATCGACTTCGTTTACCGATGGGCAGACGGTGGTGTTGGGGGATGGGGCGATCAAGATCGAGTTTGCGGATTCGCAGGAGGAGTTGCACGGCGTGGGCAATTTTCGGAGCCGCGTCGGCGGGTTCGAGCAGGATCTGAGCAAGAGCAACTACCTCTTCAAGAAAGAGATTGCGCGGGGTGGGATGGGGACCGTCTTGGAAGCGGAGGATCTGAACACGGGTCGGATCGTGGCGGTGAAGAAGATGCTCCAAGGCTCGGCGGCGACGGCGGAAGGGCAGTTTCGTTTTCAACAAGAAGCCCGAGTGATGGGTTTCCTGGAGCACGCGAACATTGTGCCGATGCATGAACTGGGTGTGAACGAGAAGGGTATTCCGTATTACACGATGAAGCGCGTGCGCGGAGTGACGCTGCAGCAGGTGCTCAGCGCGATCAAGGACGGGGACAAGCAGATGGCCGTGATGTTCCCCTTGGGGCGGTTGCTGCGGATTTTTCAGAAGATGTGTGACGGGGTTGCGTTCGCGCATTCCAAGGGTGTCGTGCATCGCGACCTGAAGCCGGAGAACGTTCTGGTGGGTGAATTTGGAGAGGTGATGGTGATGGATTGGGGTTTGGCCAAGGTGCTCAATGGCTCGCCGTTAAAGAACACGATCATCGGTCGCATGCCGGACATTCTGGAGGCCGTTGCAGAGAAAGATGTCGGTTCGGGTGAGGTGTCAGAGTCCGGGCGGTTTCGGACGCGGGATGGTCAGGTGATCGGGACGCCGAATTTCATGCCGCCGGAACAGGCGGAAGGGCGGTTGAGCGAGGTGGATGAACGGTCGGATATCTTTTCGTTGGGAGGGATTCTCTACTCAATTCTCACGCTGCGATCTCCGGTTACGGGAGACACGGTCGAGGAGGTGTTGGCGAACATGCGCTCGGGATACATTCCGCCGCCGGTGATCTACAACAAGGTGAAGGCCTCGCGATTGCTGGGGATGGGCCGGGGGGATGATCGCGTGGTGCAATTGATCCATTGCCCGAATCAGGAGATTCCCGAGCCGCTGTCACGCGTGGCGATGCAGGCGATGGCCCTGAACGCCCAAGAACGCTACGGCAGCATTCGTGAATTGCAGTTGGAAGTGGAAGCCTGGCAGTCGGGGCGCGTCACGCGGGCGGAAGAAGCCGGCTTTGGTCGCCAGCTTTTGCTTTTCCTCGCCCGGCACAAGCCGGTGGCGATCGCGGCGGCCGTGGTCCTGTTCATGGGCTTGATGTTCCTCGGTCAGAGTTTTCAGGCCGAGCAAAAGGCGCAGCAGGCACTCGATCAACTGGCGGCCGGCATTCCGTTTATGGAGGCGGAGGCCAAGCAACAGATCACCGCAGGCAAGTTCGACCGGGCGGAGCGTCATTTGGAGACCTTGATCTCCTTCCTGCCCAAAGCGGCGAAGTACCACGTGTTGCTGGGAAACGTCCGTCAATCCGATCTCCGTTTTACCCCGGCCATCAAGGCCTACGAGACGGCGTTGAAATTGGGCGCCGACGGCCAACTGATGGTGAAGGAAATTGCCATCTGTCGGGAACTGGATGGGATGATGACCGACGATGGCTTGTCTTCGGAAGGGATCTCGAAACTGGTGGATCACTTGAATTCGGAGCGCCGGTACGCGGAGGCAACGCAACTGGCGGTGGCTTCCGAGGTCGAGATCGGTGTGTCCAGCGAGGCTGTCGAGGGAATCCGACAGACCTTGCGGGAACAGGAAGCGCCCGAGGAAGTGCTGCAACGGGTGGCGATCGATGAACAGAATCGCTACGTATTGAATCTGGAGAGATTGGATATCGCCGATATCGAATGGGCGGCCGGAATTCCGTTTCGCGTGGTCAATCTGGCGTACACCGATGTCTCGGATCTACGGCCCTTGAGCGGCATGCCGTTGGAGGAATTGAACCTTACCGAGACTCCGATCGTGGATCTGAAGCCGATCCGGGAGGCCGCGATCAATGATCTCCGAATTGCCGGAACGCAGGTCTCGGATCTTTCTGTTGTCGTGCGCATGCCGCTGGAGCATCTCGATATCGCCGGCACGGAGATCAAGGATCTCTCGTTTCTGCCTGAGGAGGCGAAGCTCCGGAGCCTGAGTATTGAAGATACCCAGATTTCCGACCTGACCCCGCTCAAAGGAAGACCGTTGAAGGAACTTCGAGCGAACCGTTCGCTGGTCTCTGATTTGGAGCCCTTGCGGGAGATGAAATTGGAGACCCTGGAGATTTCAGACACCGACGTTCGGGATTTGGGCCCGCTCAAGTATGCGGAGCTTCGTTTTGTCAAGATGTCGAGCATTCCAGCGTCCGACTTTCGCATTCTGCGCGATATGCCGCTGAAGGTGGGTTGGTTCAATGACACCCAACTGGCTGACCTGAGCGTATTTGCCGGGAAGCCGATCAATGAATTGCACCTGGCGCGGGTGCCGGCCAATGACTTTTCGGCTCTTCGAGGGCTGCCTTTGACCCGACTCACTCTCGCGGGTACGACGATCGAGGATTTGTCACCGTTGAACAGCAAGGATCGGTTGGTGTACTTGGACGTGAGTTTCACCCGGGTGCAGAAACTTGCTCCGTTGCGAACGGTGCGCTTGCAGGCATTGCTCCTGCACGGGTGTCCGTTCATCACGGATTGGGAAACGCTGTTGCGGATGCCGGGGCTGGATCGCTTGTCCGTGAGCGGCGGTACGCGTGCACCCGATCTGGAGCGATGGAAGAAGGGACGAGATTCGCGGCACTTGCTCTCGTTGAATGAACGCAGCCTGGCGCGCCTTAACACCGTTGAAGAGGCCAACTGGCGTGACGAACGGACGCAGAAGAAATTTTGGAGCAGAAAGAACTGATGCGCCAATACATCCCCATCAACGAGCGAATCGAGCACGCGGAGTTCAAGACGCTGAACCTGATCGATGAAGGAGGCATGGGATCCATCGTCGAGGTGGAGGAGGCGCAGACTGGCCGGCCGGTGGCCTTGAAGGTGATGCATCCCGAGATGATGAACTCGGAGGAAGCGGTGGACCGATTCTACCTCGAGGCGAAGGTGTTGGCCCGGCTCGAGCACCCGAACATTGTCCCGCTGCACGTGCTCAAGTTGGATCGGGAAAGACGGCCGTTCTACACGATGAAGAAAGTGCAGGGCCGGACCTTGCAGGGGATCATCTCCGGCCTGCGCAAGGGAGACGCCGAGATCGTGGCGGAGTTTCCCTTGGACCGGTTGATGACGGTCTTTCACAAGATTTGCGACGCGATGGCCTTCGCCCATTCCAAGGGAATCGTGCATCGCGATCTCAAGCCGGCCAACATCATGGTGGGTGAATTTGGTGAGGTGCTGGTGATGGACTGGGGGCTGGCGAAGGTCGTGGGTGAACCGGAACGGGTGGCAACCACGGAGGAGATTCCAGGGCTCGGCGGAATCCAGGATGATCTGGAGAAGGGTTCCATGACGATTTCCGCGGCCGCCGGTGCGCTGACGCGTGAAGGCGCGGTGATGGGAACGCCGCAGTACATGGCGCCCGAACAGGCCACCGGGCGGATCAGTGACATCGACGAGCGGTCCGATGTGTTTGCCTTGGGCGGGATTCTCTACGCGTTGATCACCTTGCACCCGCCGTTCTTCGGCAAGGACGTGCGGGATATCCTTTCGCGGGTTGCGCGGGCAGACGTGGAGAACCCGATGACCTTCATGAACGAGAAGG
>JBMYQZ010000446.1:0-5003 GCA_049601855.1 Limisphaerales bacterium
TCGACGTCGAGACTAAAGCTGGCCCAGTTCGCCAGCAGGACTTCGTTGAGTGCAGCGGATAGATTCTGCGAACAGAGGAACGCCAGTAAGAGGCATTTTGACCGACCAGATCTTCATAATTCAGAAAATAGGGCGGCGGTATTACCATGAAGAAATTCAGAGGGCAACCATGTCTGCTATTCTCGAACGGGGGCGCAGCGTTCACCGCCGATATAGCGTTTCAACAGACTGCGCATACTCTTCACCTTGTCGGGATGCTTGGCGTAGAGATTCTTCGACTGACGCGGGTCTGCAGCGAGGTTGAACAGCAGGCCGGGATTCTTTCTGGGGAATGCTGCCAAGCCAAAGTGATCCAGGTAACACTGGGATTCCTTTTTCGCTGCACCCGATGGAGCATCGATCAAGATCCAGTCGCCTTGGCGCAGGGCGAACTTGTTGGCGGAGGTGTTCTGCACGGTTGCCTTGCGAAGCGGATGGGAATAGTCCCGACCTTCAAGCACCGGCAGCAGATTGTAACTGTCGATGGCTTCGTCGTTACCGAGCTTGAAGCCTACCGTCGCGGCCAAGGTCGCGGCGAAGTCCACTTGGCTGACCACCTCATGGGAGATTGAGCCGCCCTTGGTCTTGCCGGGCCAGCGCACGATGAAGGGCACGCGATGTCCGCCTTCGTAGATGTCGCGTTTGACACCCCGAAACTTACCGGAACTCCATTGATCGAATTTCTCAAGCCGGGTGAAGGCCGCCGTCTCAGCTCCGTTGTCGGCCGTGAAGATCACGATCGTGTTGTCCGCGAAGCCGTGCTTTTGCAAAGCGGCCAATACCTTGCCGACCATGGCATCCGTCTCGATGACGAAGTCGCCGTAGTAGCCCGCCTTGGATTTACCATGGAAGGGCTTGTTCGGAACGATCGGGTAGTGGGGCGAGTTGAAGGCGAGGTAAGCGAAGAACGGTTTGTCCTTCTTCTGTTGTGAAATCCATTCGACCGTTTTCTGTGTGATCGTCGGGAGAATGTCATAAGGATTCCAACTTTCGGCCATCGGTCCCGGACGAAAATTGCCGCCGCCGGCCAGGGGCTCTGACTTGATCACGGGCTTGGTGGGGATCGTCAGGAAGCGATCACCCTCGATCCAGCAATAGGGTGGGAAGTTGATCGTGCCATCACCGAAGTAGTGATCGAAGCCCCGTTCAAGCGGACCACCGGGGAAACGCTTCGTCCAATCGTAGGACTCGGCCTTGGGCCAATCTTTCTTGGTGACACCGGGTTTTCGGATGGCGTCGAAGTCCCAACCCAAGTGCCACTTGCCGAAGCAACCCGTCCGATAGCCCTTTTCCTGGAACATCTTGGCGATGGTGAATTCGCCATCCTCAAAAACCGTTCCGCCAAAGGCACCGACGATGCCATGAAACCGCCGCCAATGATGTTGCCCGGTCAACAAGGCAAAACGACTGGGCGTGCAGATGCCAGACGAGCTGTGTCCGTCGGTGAAGGTCATGCCCTGGCTCGCCAGACGATCAATATTTGGCGTCTGAATCTTCGCCTTCTTGTCGCCGTAGGAAACGTCCGCCACGCCCATGTCATCCGCGTAAAGGATGACAACATTGGGCTGCTGTTTGGCCGCCTGCAGATGGCTTGTCAGGATGATCGCGAGAATAATTGTCAGTGGTGTCTTCATCTTGCTGTTATTTTGAAATCGAGGCTGGGCAGAGTTCACTCGAGAATGGACAGCGTCTCAACCCAGATCGGGCCCTTGCCGACCGAGTATTGTTTGATCTTTTTCAGGGCTCCGGTTTCTTCGATCCGATAGGCGCCGAGTTTGGCGTCAACTTGACCGGCGACGTAGAGAAACTTGCCGAGTTTATCAATCGTGAAAGACCGGGGAAATCGTTCACAGGGATAGTGTCCGATCAGTTTGAGATGACCGGTCTGAGGATTGACTCTGAAACCGACGATGCTGTCCCGGCCGGTGGGCGCTCCGCGCTTGGTGATGTTGCGATTGGAGACGTAAAGGAAACGCGCGTCTGGTGTCAGGTGCAGATCGGCCGTCGCAATGTTGCCGTCGAAGCCATCCGGTTGCGTCACGATATTCTGGATGGATTTCAGCGTTCCCGTCTCTGTGTCCCATTGCCAAACGCCGACGCCAGGCTGTTTCTGTTCGTTGCTCGTATAGGCAACCGACAGATTGGAATGGAAGATCAGGTGTCGCGGTTGTCTGGCTTCGTTCTCACCTGAGGGGCCGTTGGCGAAAGGAGGGTTATTCGGTTCGCTGGTGCCGACCTGGGCGGTGAAGTGGTTGACGAAGACCTTGTTGGGGCCGGTGGCGGGGACGAGTAGCCAGTGGTTGTCTGGTGAGAACACGGTGCTGTGCGCCCGCTGTTCGAAGGTCAATTCGTGCAGAGTGATGCCACGGTAGATAGGATCGATTTTCCAGATCGTCGCTTTGCCTGGGCCGTAGTGATTGCCGGCCAGAAACTCACCATTGTTGTCGGTCATGAGATAACCCGGTCGCATATTCACCTTCGCGACGTTGGCCAGGTTGAGCTTTCCACCTTTGCCGATTTCCAGCGTCGCCAGTGCCGGTGATCTTCTTTGCGTGGGCGACTGGGCAGCAACGGTGTACATCAGCTTTCGGTTCGGGGCAAAAGTGAAAGGGCCCGCTCCGGTGAGGGGCAGTTCCTGCAACGCGGAGAGTTCGCCGTTCTGCTTGTTCACTTCAAACATCGTGAGCTTGTCCCCGGCGGCCAGATACAAACGCTGCTCGGAATCGCGGGGATCACCGTCGCGCGGAGCGGGATCCGGATTCGGCATGTCTTTCAGCACTGCTGCGAGACGCTGGCGGGCCAGGCGTGTTGCGCGGTTGTCGTCCGCGGCGAGGATCGGTTTCTGCTCAAGCTTGTCATCGGCGATGTCGTAGAGCTTGCCGTCGCCGTAGAGCTTATGTCGCTTGTCGCGGGCGAAGCGGATCTTGCGGAACTGATCCTTGTCCCAACCTGGACGGGGATCGTAGTGACAGAATACCCACGGGCGAACTCGATCCGATTTGCCGAACAATTGCGGATAGAAGCTGATGCCATCCAGGTTGGCCTGACGGGGAATCGGTCGTCCGGCGGCTGCCATGACGGTGGGCAGAAAATCGGTGGAGTCGACGAGGTTGTCGTTTTGGCCGGGCTTGATTTTTCCCGTCCAGCGGACTGCCAGGGGAACGTGCGTGCCCGCATCCGTCGTTCGGCCCTTGCCGCCGACCACCGGGCCGTTCTTCGTTTGCGAGGTGATCTTCCGGTGGGTGCCGTTGTCGCTGTAGAATATGATCATGGTGTTCTCGGCCAGTCCCAGGTCATCGACCTGCTTGACCACGCGGCCGACACACTTGTCCATGTACTCGGCCATGTCCGGGAAATGACGGGTATCTTCTGTTTCATGCGCGGCCTTGTTTCCCCAGTCCGCGCTGTCGGGCGTGGGGACGAAGGGGCGATGCGGGAGCGCCATCGCGTAGTAGACGAAGAACGGCTTGTCATCGTCCTTCTTGCGTTTGATGAAATCATTGATGAACTCGACCCAGTGATCAGGTCCGTATTCGCCGTTGAGTTCTTTCAGAAGTTTGCCGTTTTCGTACATCGTCGGATTGGCGAAGCGCTTGCCTTTGTCTTCGGTGTGCCAGGAATGAAACAGACTGTATTCATCGAATCCCGCCTCGGTGACCTTCATTCCCTTCCCTCGACGCAGGTGGGAGCCGGGATAGCTGGGCGGGTCGTAGCTCTGAAGCTGCCACTTGCCCGCGATGCAGGTGCTGTAGCCTGCTTCCTGCAGGTAGTGACCGAAGGTCTTGGCCTGCGGGTTCAGCGTTCCAAAGTAGAGCCAATTGCGGTTGTTGTACAAACCGGTCATCAGCTGAATGCGAGTGTTCGTGCAGAGTGGTTGGGAATAAGCGTGGGTGAATCGGACGCCTTGCTTGGCCAGGCGATCAATCGCCGGAGTCCGATAGCTCGTTCCGCCGTAGCAACCGATGCCCTCGACCCCGATGTCGTCGGCCATGATCAGGATGATGTTCGGGCGCTCCTTGGCGTTCGCAGCCATGAGCGAGCCCGCCACGGCCAGGAGGACCGACAACGCCGTGCTTAGTAGAGATCTGTGCATGATTTTCATTCGGTTTCGGGAGTGAACCCGAAGTTCATCTGACTTCCCATATTCTTTATGTCACCGAGATGCGCCGTTTGCTGACTTCCAGTCCAACTCCCGCTTGATGCGCGCGGCGACCCGGGCGGCCAAGAGGTCGCGGCCCTGGTCGTTGTAGTGGACATCATTCGCCGCGAGTTGCAGTTCGGCACGTCGTTTGACGATCAGGTCGTAGAGGTTGTTGATGCCGACCTTGTGTTTGCCCATAACCGCTCGTGCCGCCTTGTTAAATTCCTTCGCCCGATCTTCTGACACCACGATATGAGCGTTCCGTTCCGCGGCGATGCAGGGTGGGGTGGTGATCCCAAAGATGAGTTTGGCATCCGACTTCTTCCGGATCTTTTGAATGATGCTCTCCAAGCTCTTGGCGTAGGACTCGGGTGTGGCCTTGGTCTCCTGTCGCCAGCCGTACCAATCCCAGAGCCCGAAGTTGAAATGGATCACATCCCATTTTGAATCACCCACCCATTGCTCAATATGCCCGTCGCCATAGGCTGACCAGCGGCAATTGGTCTTGGGACGATGCACATTCGCCACTCCATCCAGTAGCCGACGAACTCGCGGCGTGTATCCAATCGAGATGGAGTCACCGACAATCAAGACTCGGGGCAGCCCCGGTTTGTCGATGGGGTTGGCAAACGGATGTTTGAACGGATCGTTTTGCTTGGCCTTCGGCTGAGCCTGAGTCAGCGCAAGGTTGGCCGCGAAAGTGAGGAGGAGAATCGCAAGAATAGGTCTCATGGATTAGTTTCAGGATTGTGGATATTCTGAGACGCAACGGCCATTGCTTTCTTCGGAATCTCTTGTGGAAGCGTTCTGTCGTGCGAGATTG